>DATGXD010000191.1:0-1925 GCA_035299105.1 Paludibacter sp.
ATGGGGATTATGCGATTTTTGCGGTAAACAGTATCAAAATCGCCTTGAGTACGTAAAAGTTGCCCCAATCAGAATGACACCCGGGTTGGGGCGATTACAATCATGTTGTGGCGATTTCGATACGTTTTAACCCAAGATCCACATAAATTATATAACTTCTACAAATGTTGGGCTTCTCCGAAGCCGGTGGTGACGCTTGGTGATTTCTACAAATGTTGGGCTTCTCCGAAGCCGGTGGTAATGCCTGGTTGACGTTTCCTGAACAATTCCTTCAACATCCTCAACTCCTAAACAACCTCAACCTCTCAACAACCTCAACCCCTCAACAACCTCAACTCCCTCAACAACCATTCAACGCTTCCGCGACCTGTTTCCCGCGAGGAACCCCCATCCGCTCGAACCAAGCAGGAACCCGAAATCATACCAGGTACCCGTGTTGTTGACGGCATAAATGGCGGTATCGTCGCCGAAGAGTTTGGCAACGAAACTGACGGGCGTAATAAAGCCATGGATAATGCCGTGTAAAAAGCCGTACGGTTCGCCGGTAAGGCATTCTTTTACCGGGGTGACCTGAGCGCAGGAAGCGAGGCCAAAACAAATAAGGAGGGCTGCAAGAAACAGCAACGGTCTGCTATAACGTTTCATCGGATATGAATTTGATGAGTGAATGTGTGGATAATTACCCAAGGTATTTATTTCCAACATAATAATGCCACCTGGATTACACGTTTAACCCTTTATGGAAAAGCACCTTTTGCAGAAAGTACACTGGACACAAATGCGGGAAGCCTGGCCTTTTCTGGTGGTGCTGCTGATCGGCACCCTGATTTTCCTGGCAGACATGTACGAACTCGAGAACCCTTTTTTCCGAGAACTGGTGCTCACCATCGTCAGCCTCGGCAAGTCGGTGTGGTTCGTCTGGTTCGTCGTACGCCGTATCCGCATGAGTACCGAGCAGGATTTCTTTTTTCATGAGTTCATGGCGTTCATCGGGCTGAGTGTGTTGTTGTACGTTACCTCCTATGCCATCGACTTTTACTGCCTGTACCAGATCCGTCCCGATTCGTTTAAAGGGCTGCCTGCCACGCCGGACCTGCTCGACGATTTCATCACGTTCTTTTATTTCAGCGTGACCAATTTCACTACGGCGGGCCTCGGCGACGTGTTGCCGCGCACGGTCAGCGCGCGGTTGTTCGTGGCGCTGGAACTGATGGTATCCTTCTTTTTTACCATTTTCGTGATTGCCAACCTGGCTATGCTGCGGGAGTCGTTTGCGCGAAAACGGCAGGGTTGAACGGAAGCGCGTGTTTTAAGTGTTTCCTGCAGGAATGGTTTGTGAAAGCCCGGTAAAACCCGGTTATCCTTATTTAAAAAAAATAAATTCTGTTAAAAATATTGAAAATCAATTATTTACAAATAAAGCCCTTATCTTTGAGGCGACAAATTGTCAAAATCACATTATTATTTTTTTTGCATGTATCAAGGTACCGTAAAGTTCTTCAACGAATCTAAAGGATTTGGCTTCGTAGTAGACAACTCTTCCAAGGAAGAAATTTTTGTTCACGTCACCGGTCTGATCGACAACATTCGTGAAGGCGATCAAGTTACTTTCAATACCGAACGTGGTAAAAAAGGAATGAACGCAGTAGATGTAAAAATCGCTTAATTGCGGTTTGCACCTAATTGATAAGTACTTGCCCCCGATGGTTTCCATCGGGGGTTTTTTTGTGCCTTTTAAGAAGTAGGCGCTCCGCCGGTGCCGCCCCGTCCCCGCCCGGTTGTTACGGCGGGTTCCGGAAGCCCCGGTCCGGCAGCCGAAAACCTGTTACACATGAAAAATCTCCTTCTTTGTATGGCCGGTATCTGTATGGCAGTGGCTGCGAATGCGCAGGTAGTCACCCCCGCCATCCTGCAAAGGCAATGGG
>DATGXD010000192.1:0-2356 GCA_035299105.1 Paludibacter sp.
AGCGGCGTACCTGTAATGAGCGTAGCCAAATCGGCAAAATAAAGGGTGCCGGTCGAACCGTAGATCAACGACATGCCGAATACCGAGATACTGGAAGCAAACACCGCTGAAAGAATATATTTTGCCCCCGATTCGGCAGCTTTCCGGTTATATTTATCAAAGGCAACGAGTGTAGCCATTGGAATGGATGCAGTCTCGAGACCGATAAAGAACATAAGGAAATGACCGGACGAAATCATAAAATACATTCCCAGCAAGGTCGAAAATGTCAGGAAATAGAATTCGCCGCGCTTAATACGGTTCGCATCGTCGTTCAGGAACTTGTGCGCCTGCAAAAGCACAATCAGTGTACCCACGTTCAGGATACTTTTGATGTAAGTCTGCATCGGAACGTACTGGAACATCCCTCCTGCCACCTCAAACGCTTCACGCGGCACACAATTAAGAATGGTGTGCAAAGCAAATAACGCAAGGGCAATAGGCTGAAAGTACTTCAATCCATCTTTCCCTGAAAATATATCAATAATCAAAAGGAAAACCATAACCCCGAGCAGGGAGAATTCCTCACGCATTTGTAAAAAACTACTGTAATCCATTTTTCTTTATTTTGACAACCGACATCCGACGACGGTCACTGTAAATTTCTAAATTTCTAATACTCTTCAAAGTCCCTTCTATAGGATTAGGGTCTATTTAATCAACTGCCCAATAACGGGACGAACACCCTCGCCAATCAGGTTCGAAATCCAGAATGGCGCGGAACCCACGGCAAAAATAGCAGCTATCAGTACAATCACCGAAATACGTTCGTACCAAGTGGCATCAGTCAAATGGTGGTGGTGTTCATCTTGCATCGGCCCAAAAATAATTTTCCCGACAACACGCAAAATATAAACCGCCGTAATCACAATGGAAGCACAGGCTGCAATTGTCAGCACACGGTGGAAAGTATCGGTGTGCTGGAACGAACCAACGAAAATGGTCATTTCAGCCACAAAGCCGCTTAAGCTTGGTAAACCCAACGAGGCCATACCGGCAATTACATAGCTGACACCCAGGAATGGAATCACTTTCATCAAACCACCCATTTCGGTAATGAGCCGGGTGTGGGTTCGCCCATAAATCATACCAATCAATGCAAAGAACAAGGCCGTCATCAAGCCATGCGAAAGCATTTGCATGATAGCTCCGGTTACAGCCGTTTCGTTCATCATCAGGATGGCAAAAAGTACCAATCCACAGTGGCTTACCGAAGAATAAGCATTGATATATTTCAAATCGGTCTGGTGGATAGCCCCAAAAGCACCATAAACCACAGAAATACCAGTCAGAATCAAGAATATCCAAGCCATTTCGTGTGCGGCTTCAGGCATCAGGTACATGGCCACACGGAAACAACCATAGCCTCCGAGTTTCATCAAAACCCCCGCATGCAACATCGAAACTGCCGTTGGCGCCGAAGCATGGCCATCGGGCGACCAGGTATGGAAAGGGAACAAGGCACCCAACACGCCAAATCCCATGAATGTAAGCGGGAAGAAATAATATTGCAGCTCAACAGGGATATTGTGCAATTTAGCTATTTCAAGGATATTCATGGTCGATGCTCCGGAAGCATAATAAATTCCCAAAATCCCAACCAGCAAGAATGCAGAACCTCCCATCAACATCAACGTCAACTTCATGGCTGCATATTCTTTTTTACCCGTTCCCCAGATTCCAATCAGCAAGTACATAGGAATCAAGGCGATTTCGTAATACATGAACATGGTGAACAAGTCGGTCGAAATGAAGAACCCGAATACCCCGATAGACAACAAACTGAACCACAAGAAAAATTCCTTTGGAAGCGGATCGATTTTCCATGAAGCAAAAACCCCCGTAAATACAATGATTGACGAAAGTATCAGCATAACTACCGAAATACCATCGACTCCCACCGAATAGTGGATATTGAAAGGTGCATACCAAACCGTGTCGGCTGTAAAAAGCATTTCTGCCATATTGCCTGCAGCTCGTTCTGTCAGGAACATGTAAGTAAGCACACCCGACAAAATCATCAACAACGAAGCCCCTACAGTCATGTGGAACAGCAATTGCTTACGGTTCTTCGAGGTAAACAATCCGGCCATCATTAATACCGGTATGAGAACGAATAATGATAAAAAGTTCATATTTTATAAATATTTACCCCTATCCCCTAAAGGGGAATAAGAGATGATTGCATTAATCTTGTTGTTATTTAACACTAGATTCACCCTAACAACACTCCCCTTTATGGGGGTTAGGGATTTCCTATATAAAAATTATCAAGGCCACAATAATCAATGTCCCCAACAGGAATACATAAGCATAT
>DATGXD010000193.1:0-18506 GCA_035299105.1 Paludibacter sp.
GCCGGTTGATGGCCAGTTCCATTCCTACCTACTATATTTACATGGATTTGCGTGTGCCTGCGTTGCACGAAAAAAACGGTATCCTGTTCAAGCAGAATCTCGATTCGGTAGCCGTTTGTTTGTCGGGTTTCCTGGGCGACCGCACTGCTGCCCAATACAAGATGGCTTTGAACGCCGCCTACAACAGGGGAACGGGCGAATTCCAGCTGTATCCGAAAAGGATTTCGTATGCCCAGTTGAAGACCTTGAAAACCTTTCCTTTGTTCAGGTTGGGGAGAAACAAGAGCGGGCTTATTACAAAAGAACTGTTCCGGCGGGTGAAGCCGTTTGGCTCGTTGGCATCGCGGACAATCGGCGATATTTATGCCGAAGACTCAAAGGGAGGTAAAAACGGCATCGAACTTAGTTTCAATTCCCAGCTGATAGGTACCCCGGGAATTTCGATGCGCCAGAAAGTGGCCAACACGTATATGGAAACCATCCAGGTGGAGCCTGTTGATGGAATGGATATTACAACCACCCTTGACATCGATATGCAGGATATTACCGAAAAAGCCCTGCTCGATGGCGTGAAAGAGTTCGATGCGGCGGTGGGTTATGCCATCCTCATGGAAGTTCGTTCGGGAGAGGTGAAGGCAATCGTGAACATGCAGCGAAACGACGATGGCTCTTATACCGAAAACCGGAACGGCGCGGTGTCGGACATGACCGAGCCGGGGTCGACATTTAAGGTGGCATCGCTCATGGCTGCGCTGGATGAGGGCAAGGTGAAAATAACCGATACGATTAATACTTACAACGGGCTTTATAATTTCGGGAACCGCACCATGACCGACCACAATGCCAACCATGGTGGTTACCATAAGATTACGCTGGCGCAGGCCATTTATGCATCCTCAAATATCGGGATATCGCGTGCGATTGTCAAAGCCTATGGTCGCGACCAGGCTGGGTTTGTGAACAAATTGTATGAAATGAAGCTTAATGAACCCATGAATTTGGAAATTCCCGGTGCGGCGGCGCCGTTTATCAGGCATCCGAAAGATAAATCGCATGTGTGGTCCAATACCACGCTTCCCTGGATGTCGGTTGGTTACGAAACCCAGGTTCCCCCCATTTATACCCTGGCGTTTTACAATGCCATTGCGAACGATGGAAAGCTCATTCGCCCGTTTTTTGTAAAATCAATCAGTAAAAACGGCGCGGTTGTCAAGGAGTTTAAAACCGAAGTTATCAATGAGGCGATTTGCAAACCCTCCACGTTGAAGGACATACGCACCTGCTTGTTGGGTGTGGTCGAAGATAAGCTTGGCACGGCGCGGAATGTGCATTCGGATTTTGTGCGGATTGCCGGAAAGTCGGGGACTGCCCAAATCTCCCAGGGTAAGGATGGTTACAAGGCCGGGAAGACAAAGCACCAGGTTGCTTTTTGCGGGTATTTCCCCTTCGAGAACCCGCTTTATTCGTGCATAGTAGTGATGCGTGAACCGGGAATTGGCTATGCCTCGGGCGGCCATATGAGCGGATCCGTGTTTAAGAATATTGCCGAACGGGTCATGGCCTTGAGATCGAATTTCAAACCCGAAGAGATGAAGCCCGATTCAATTTCGGAGAGTCCGTACGAACCACTTGTCAAATCGGGTTATTCCAAGGCTTTGTGCACGGTCATGGAAATTATGAAGATGCATATGGCTGTGAATTCCACCGACTGGGTGAAAGCTTCTGCCATCGACAAAAAGGTTCGGGTCGAGCCGGTACGGATTCAGGACAACCTCGTACCCGACCTCAAAGGCATGGGCGCAAAAGATGCCGTGTTTTTGGTCGAAAAAATGGGTATGAATGTCCGGGTACAGGGCAGGGGAAAAGTTGTTTCCCAGAATTTGCAACCAGGCACACCAATCCATAGGGGTGGGGTGGTGCAACTGGTGCTGCAATAAAATAGATGTTTATGTTGAAACTTGCATTTTAATAAATAAAACAGGTTCGAATGATATTAGCAGACGTATTACAACAGGTGGATGCCGAAATAACTTCGGGGACAATGGATATTGAGGTGCTCGATATCCAGTTCGATTCACGCAAGGTGGTTGCAGGTTCCGCTTTTGTGGCAACCCGTGGCACCGCTTCCGATGGTCACGACTTTATTGGTATGGCAATAGGAAATGGAGCTGTGGCCATAATTTGTGAAATTATCCCCGCGGAGCTGGATTCTTCGGTGGCTTATATAAAGGTGCCCGATAGCCTGGATGCGTTGGGTAAAATGGCTTCGGCCTGGTACGGTTTCCCATCGTCGGGACTTACCTTGGTTGGGGTGACCGGTACGAACGGTAAAACAACCATTGCCACGCTGCTCTACGAGCTTTTCCGCAAGCTGGGCTATAAATCGGGGTTGCTTTCCACTGTTTGCAATTACGTTGATGGGCTGAAAGTAGAAGCCACGCACACAACGCCCGACCCGCTTTCGCTGAACAAGTTGCTGGCCGAAATGCTGGCCGCCGGCTGCACTTATGCGTTTATGGAAGTAAGCTCGCATTCGGTGGACCAGCACCGGATTTCGGGGTTGGAATTTGATGGGGCTATTTTCACGAACTTGACCCGTGACCATATTGACTACCACCAGACTTTCGAAAATTACCTCAAGGCCAAGAAGGAATTTTTCGACAAGCTTAGTCCCGAGGCATTTGCCCTGACCAACCTCGATGATAAAAACGGGCTGGTGATGTTGCAAAATACCAAAGCCCGGAAGTATTCCTATTCGCTGCGTACACTTGCCGATTTCAAAACGAAGATACTGGAGCATGGGTTCGATGGTATGTTGCTCGATATGAACGACCGCGAAGTGAATGTCCCTTTTATCGGGCGGTTCAACGCCAGCAACCTGACGGCTGTTTACGGCGCTGCCGTGTTGCTTGGCCAGGACGAACTGGAAGTCCTTCGGGTAATCAGCTCGCTTCATCCGGTTTCGGGCCGGTTCGAAACCTTGTATGCACCGGCAGGTTACACGGCAATTGTCGATTATGCCCACACGCCCGATGCGTTGAACAACGTTATCGGGACGGTCAATCAGATTTTGCAGGGGAATGGCCGGCTGATTACCGTGGTGGGCTGTGGCGGGAACCGCGATAAAGGCAAGCGCCCCATGATGGCTAAAGAAGCCGTGAATGGAAGCTGGAAAGCTGTCCTGACTTCCGATAATCCGCGCTTTGAAGAACCACAGGCTATTCTGGACGATATGTTGGCTGGTCTCGACATGGCGGAAAAAGCAAAAAGCCTGACCATTGTCGATCGCCGGGAAGCCATCCGCACGGCCTGTGCGCTTGCGCAAAAAGGCGATGTGGTGCTTGTTGCGGGCAAAGGGCATGAGGATTACCAGATAATCCAGGGAGTTAAGCACCATTTCGATGACAAAGAAGTGGTGAGGGAGTGTTTTTAATAATCGTAAGCAGTTGTATAATTAAATAGTTAGTACCATGTTGTACCATTTGTTTCAGTATTTAGACCGTTTTTTTGATATTCCCGGTGGTGGGTTATTCAATTTCATATCGTTTCGTACGGGGCTTGCATTTATCCTGGCCCTGGTGCTTTCAACTTCGTTTGGCCGGCGCATTATCGATTACTTGCAGAAAAAGCAGATTGGGGAAACAATCCGCGAATTGGGTCTCGAAGGGCAGATGTCGAAAAAAGGAACTCCCACCATGGGAGGGGTTATCATCATCATGGCTATATTAATCCCAACCCTCTTGCTTGCGAACTTGACGAACACTTATGTGCTTTTGATGCTTATCACAACCGTTTGGCTCGGGTTAATCGGATTCCTGGATGACTATATCAAGGTTTTTCTGAAAAATAAGGAAGGCTTAAGCGGCAAGTTCAAAATCTTCGGGCAGGTTGGCTTGGGGCTAATTGTGGGTTTAACCATGTATATGAGCAACGATGTTGTTATCCGCGAGAATATCGAAGTGAAAGGTGAAACGCAGCGGGTTGAAAGTGTGCTTTATTCGAAGCAGGATATTAAATCGACAAAAACCACCATTCCGTTTGTGAAGAACAATAACCTGAATTACGCGGATGCTTTCAAAACGCTTGGACATAGCGCCCAGAAATATGGCTGGGTTTTGTTTGTGGCGGTTTGCATTTTCATTGTGACCGCCATATCGAATGGGGCAAACCTGACGGATGGATTGGATGGCCTTGCTACCGGCTCATCGGCCATTATGGGTGTCATTCTCGGCATCCTGGCCTATGTTTCGGGTAATGTTAATTATGCGGGTTACCTCAACATCATGTACCTGCCCGGAACTGGCGAAATGCTCATTTTTGCCGGGGCTTTTATTGGTGCAACCATCGGGTTCCTGTGGTACAACGCTTTCCCGGCACAGGTTTTCATGGGCGATACGGGCAGCTTGACTTTGGGTGGGATTATTGCTGTTTTTGCCATTGCCATCCGGAAAGAATTATTGATTCCGATTTTGTGCGGTGTGTTTATTGTTGAAAACCTGTCGGTTGTGATGCAGGTGGGGTATTTTAAATTCACCAAAAGGAAATATGGGGAAGGAAAACGCATTTTTAAGATGACACCCCTTCATCACCATTTTCAAAAGGCTGGCAATTCGGGGATAGAAGCGGCTATCCAACGCCCGTTGCAGGCTTTGCCCGAATCGAAAATTGTAATTCGTTTCTGGATTGTGGGTATCATCCTGGCGGCAGTTACAATCATAACGTTGAAAATCAGGTAATCTTTAAATTTTCAACGAAGTGCTAAAAATATGAAAGAAGAAAACTCAATACATAACAGAAACCACGCTTCCTCCCCTTCGGGGAAGTTGGGGGGGGCTACCCGAATAGTGGTTTTAGGAGCAGGCGAAAGTGGTGCAGGTGCAGCAGTTCTTGCAAAAAAGCAAGGGTTCGATGTGTTTGTTTCAGATTTGTCGGAAATAAAACAGCAATATAAAGATTTGCTGGACCAAAACCAGATTGGCTGGGAAGAGAAAAAACACACCGAGGAACTGGTGTTGAATGCCGATGAGGTGGTGAAGAGTCCGGGCATCCCCGACAAAGCGCCTCTTGTGAAAAAACTCCACGAACTTGGAACGCCCATTATTTCCGAAATTGAATTTGCCGGGAGGTACACCGATGCACGGATGATCTGCATTACCGGCAGCAACGGCAAAACCACCACCACCATGCTGGTTTACCATATTCTAAAAAAGGCCGGACTCAATGTGGGGCTTGCGGGGAATGTGGGATACAGCCTGGCCTTGCAGGTGGCTACGGAGGCGTTCGACTATTATGTCGTGGAACTCAGTAGTTTCCAACTCGATGGCATGACCGAATTCAAGGCCGATATAGCCATTTTGCTAAATATCACGCCGGACCATTTAGACCGGTACGAATATAATTTCCAGAATTATGTGGATTCGAAATTCCGCATCACACAAAACCAAACCGAAGGTGATGCCTTTATCTTCTGGGAAAATGACCCGGTGATACAAGCTGAATTAAGGAAACGGAATATCCAGTCGGCCTTGTATCCGTTTGCGCTGGAACGGGGGGAAAAAACGAAGGCATTTATCGAGAAAGACGAATTGATCATATCAACCCTTAAAACATTGTTTACTATGCCGATGTCAGAATTAGCGCTGCAAGGTATCCACAATGCCTACAATTCCATGGCGGCCGGGTTGGCAGCCACCGTTGTGAATGTGAAGAAAGAGAGTATCCGCCAATCGTTGCAGGATTTCCAGGGGGTCGAACACAGGCTGGAATACGTTGCAACCGTACGCAATGTCCGTTATGTGAATGACTCGAAGGCGACCAACGTCAATTCGTGCTGGTATGCGCTGCAAAGCATGAAAACTCCGGTAGTGCTGATACTTGGCGGAACCGACAAGGGGAACGATTACACCGAAATAGAAGAACTAGTTCGTGGAAAAGTGCGCGGGCTCATTTTTTTGGGACTCGACAATGCGCCGCTCCACAGCTTTTTCGATGGCAAAGTGCCGCTGATACAAGATGTGCGGTCGATGGAAGATGCCGTGAATGCGGCTTATGAAATTTCAGAAAGTGGCGACACCGTCCTGCTTTCGCCTTGCTGCGCCAGTTTCGATTTGTTTAAAAACTACGAAGACCGAGGAAAACAGTTCAAGGACTGTGTGAGGAAACTTTAATAATCGCCGGCGCTGTGTGGTGGTAAAAACCGTGAAGCACTTTTTCAGCCAACAAACATGGAGAATTTACTAAAAAAATATTTGCGGGGCGATACAATCCTATGGGTCGTATTCATATTCCTGTGTATCCTTTCCGTAATTGAAATGTACAGTGCATCGAGCACGTTGGCCTACAAGGCGGCGAATCATACCGCCCCACTGCTTCGCCATGCGGCATTTCTATTCGGCGGGATTGTGTTGGCGGTCATTGTCCACGTTATTCCGTACCGCTATATACGCATCATGGCCTATTTCGGGCTGGCGCTTTCCGCAGCCTTGCTTGTGTTAGTGCTTTTCAAAGGGCATAGCGAGAATGATGCCTCGCGTTGGCTTGTGATAGGGGGTGTGCAATTCCAGCCGTCCGAACTGGCCAAGCTTTCAGTCATAATAGTCGCCGCCGACCTTATTTCGCGCATCAAGAACAAGGGCAACGATGAGTGGATTTTTTTCAGGAACACAATTGTCATTGTGGGGATAATCTGCGGGCTGATTTTGCTCGAAAACTTTTCTACGGCATTCATACTTTTCTCGGTTGTTTTCCTGATGATGTATATCGGCCGTGTCTCATACAAATACTTGGCATCGTTGGCCGGAATCATACTCGTTGCCGGAATCGTTGGGTATGGCGCGGTAAAAGTAATACCGAAGGAATCGATGCCCCCGGCGTTCGACCGGGCATATACCTGGGTGGGGCGTATCGAACGTCATTTCGACAAGGATAAAAAAGGGAACGATGAATATGTGATTACCGACGAAAACCGGCAGGTGCAGCATGGGCGGATAGCCATAGCTCGGGGCGGGATTTTTGGGGTGATGCCCGGGAACAGTGTTGAACGCGACTTTTTACCACAGGCATATTCCGATTTCATATTCGCCATTATCGTGGAGGAAATGGGTCTGGTTGGCGGCTTTGTTGTGATTATCCTCTACTTGATCCTGCTTTACAGGGCAGGCCGGATTGCCACGACCTGCTCTTCGGTTTTTCCCGCATTGCTCGTCATAGGGCTTTCGCTAATGATTGTTATCCAGACATTTGTCAATATGGCGGTGGCTACAAGCCTCATTCCGGTTACAGGGCAACCCTTGCCATTGATTAGCCGTGGGGGAACTTCGATTTTGATAACCTGTATTTATTACGGGATTATCCTTGGAATCACCCGGCAGATTAAAGAGGAAAAGAATCATCCGCTAAAGAATGAAATGGATGAAACCACTGAAGAAATCCGGGATGAAATACCGGTTGTAGAGTTGGAAAGCTTGTAGCTTAAACGCTTGGAATTGACCAATTTTATATTGGTTTATTGTTGATTTTCAGTTTGTAACTCGTAACTAAAACCTTGTAACTACTTAAACTAAATTCCATGACCATGAAGCGTAAATTTATTATCAGCGGAGGTGGAACGGGAGGACATATTTTCCCGGCCATCAGTATCGCAAATGCATTGAAGAAACGTCTGCCGGATGCCGAAATTCTTTTTGTGGGTGCTGTCGGGCGTATGGAAATGGAACGTGTCCCTGCGGCAGGCTATCCCATCGAAGGTTTGCCCGTAAGTGGCTTCAACCGGAAGAACATGCTTAAGAATATCAGGGTAGCCTGGGATTTGCTGCATAGCCTGGTGCTGGCGCGGAAAATTATCCGCCGCTTCAAACCCGATGCCGCCATTGGTGTTGGTGGTTACGCAAGTGCCCCTACCTTGCGGGCAGCTTCGGCGTTTGGTGTACCCACCATTATACAGGAACAAAATTCTTATGCCGGGGTCACCAACAAATTGCTGGCGCAGAAGGCCGAGCGGATCTGCGTGGCGTACGAGGGCATGGAGAGGTTCTTCCCGAAAGGGAAAATCGTGCTGACCGGAAATCCGGTTCGCCAGGATTTGTTCGCTGTTCCCCCAAAAAGTGCCGAGGCCTATGATTTCTTCCATTTTAGCCCGGAGAAAAAAACCATATTGGTTGTCGGGGGAAGCCTTGGCGCCCGGACAATAAACAGGAGTGTTGTGGCTGCGTTGGCTAAAATTGCAGCCTCGGGTGTCCAGGTTATCTGGCAAACCGGAAAACTATATATCGAGGAGGCGCGGAAAGCGGCGGGGGCATTTACAATCCCGGGTCTATTGGTGACCGATTTTGTGTCGCGCATGGATTTTGCTTATTCCGTTGCCGATTTGGTGGTTTCGCGGGCCGGGGCCAGCTCCATATCCGAGCTTTGCCTGTTGGCAAAACCGGTGGTACTGGTGCCTTCGCCCAATGTGGCTGAAGACCACCAGACACAGAATGCCCTGGCACTGGTCAAAAAAGACGCTGCTGTCATGATTAAAGATGCCGAGGCTTTGGAACAACTTGTTGATGTTGCCTTGGGTTTGATTCATGATGAATCCAGGTTGCAGTTGTTGGCTGAAAACATAGCTGGTCTGGCCGAAAAGGATTCGGCAGACCGGATAGCTGCTGAAGTGTTGAAAATTATTGGAAATTAAAAGAATGACATTTTTCAAATGATTGGTTGAAATCTGAATTAGAACTATAAAAATGAATAAGTTTACAAACTATTATTTTTTGGGGATTGGCGGGATCGGAATGAGTGCAATCGCCCGTTATTTCAATGCCAAAGGCTTTGCTGTTGCCGGGTACGACCGTACCGAAACAAAACTCACCTCCGATTTGCAAGCCGAAGGTATCGCCGTTTGTTTCAACGACGATGTGTCATGTGTCCCTGCCGGATTCATGTCGAAGCAGAATACGCTTGTGGTGCTAACCCCCGCCATTCCGCATAACCATCCGCAGTTGAAGTATTTCCAGGATAATGGCTTCAGCATTCTCAAGCGCGCGCAGGTGCTGGGTAGTATTACGCGTCAGAGCAAAGGTATTTGCATTGCCGGAACCCACGGGAAAACAACTACCTCAACCATAACGGCCCATTTGTTGTACCAGTCGCAGGTTTCGTGCAATGCATTCCTGGGTGGAATCGCCAATAATTACAATACGAATTTGCTGCTTTCCCCCGAAAGCAGCCTGGTAGTGATAGAGGCCGACGAATACGACCGTTCGTTTCACCAGCTGGCACCTTTTATGGCGGTAATCACTTCTGCCGACCCCGACCACCTCGATATCTACGACACGCCCGGCGCTTTCCGTGAAAGCTTTGAACACTTCACATCCCTTATCCGCACGGGTGGAACACTGATAATGAGGAAAGGGATAGATATCAGCCCCAAATTGCAAAAAGGCGTGAAACTTTACACTTATTCGATGGACGAAGGCGGGGACTTTTATGCCGAGAATATACGTGCTGTCAAAGGCGAGATCCACTTCGATTTCGTGGCGCCTACCGGAAGGATTAACGATGTCCGCCTGGGTGTCCCGGTACGGATTAACGTCGAAAACAGTGTGGCTGCCATGGCCCTTGCCTGGCTCAACGGCGTGACCACCGAAGAAATCCGCACCGGCATATCTTCGTTTTCGGGTATCTACCGCCGGTTCAATATCGTTTTCAAATCCGACAAGTTGGTTTACATGGACGATTATGCCCACCATCCATCCGAACTGAAGGCGAGTATTTCCTCCATCCGGAGCTTGTTCCCGGGCCGGAAAATAACAGGGGTTTTCCAGCCGCACCTGTACAGCCGCACCCGCGATTTTGCCCCGGAGTTTGCGGCGGCTTTGTCCGAACTCGATGAATTGATCTTGTTGGACATTTATCCGGCGCGCGAATTGCCTATCGAAGGGGTGGATTCCGGGCTGATATTCCGCGATGTTAAACTTGAAAACAAGTCTTTGTGCCAGGCTGAAAATCTATTACCTTTGCTCAAGGAAAAGCAATTAGATGTTCTGGTTACTTTCGGCGCGGGCGATATTGACAAGATGGTGCAGAAAATCAAGGAGCAACTAAAGAATACAGCCAGTATCGGCTAACTTTTTTGTGACCATGCCAGCAATGAAAAAATCCATTATTAAATATATCTTCCTTTCTTTAAGCCTGGTGCTGGTGTTGGGATACATGATATATTCACTATGGTTCTTCAATGGGGCTGAAAATGAAATGGTTTGCAAGGAACTGGACATAATGATGTTAGAACCTCCCGGCAAGCGGATGATCACGCAGCGCGATGTGGCGCTCCTGCTTCAACAAAACAACCTGAACCCGGTAGGCAAAACATTGAAATATATTTGTACCGAATCCATTGAGGGTCTTTTGAAAAAGAATCCCATGGTCAAGTCGGTAGAATGTTTCAAGACCCCTTCGGGTATCCTGACTGTCAATGTCAGGCAGCGTATCCCTAAATTCCGGGTGGTGGGCTTTGGCAGTTATTACGTGGACACAGACCGAAAAACCATGCCCGTGTCGACAAATTATTCGGCTTATGTGCCGGTGGTTTCCGGCCGGATAACCGTTTCGATGGCAACCGGGAAACTGTTCGATTTTGTTACCTATCTGGAAAATAATCCATTCTGGAACGCTCAAATCGAGCAGGTTTTTATTCGTGACGATTTGAAGGTTGAGTTGGTTCCCAGGGTCGGGGATGGCATTATCATGCTCGGCAACTTGGATAATTACCCTTCGAAGTTGGAAAAGTTGCGGAAATTGTATGTGTTCGGTTTTAATAAAATAGGGTGGAACCGCTATAAGAGGATTGATTTACAGTATAAAGACCAGGTCGTATGTTCCAGAAGTGAATTCGAACCGGTTAAGACACCCCTAAAGGACAGTATCGACAGTATCATTGTCAGTAAATTATGATTTCAAGTAAACTAGTAGCTATAGACTTCGGGAGTTCCCGCATTTCGGCCATGGCTGCCGAAGTGTTGGAAGATGGCTCAATCCGGGTTTTGTCAGAGGAATCAAAACCTTCGGATGATATCAAATACGGGATTATCGAAAAAGCATCCGGGGCGGCGTTCAAAGTGAACGAGTTGATAAAACTGCTGCAGAACAGCGCAAAAATCCCGGATATATTGAATGTGTCGGCTAGCATTGGTGCCCGGACAATGAAGCACGTTCCGATGACCGTCAGCAGGTTTGTAGCCAAACCCAATATCGTTACCGATGAATTGCTGGCCGACATGTTGGAGGAATGTGAAAAGAAATCGCAACGGCCGGATGTGACGGTTTATGATGTTATCCCGGTTTCGTATTTGCTCGATGGGAAGTATATGGATGACCCTGTCGGGCAAAAAGCCATTCAGGTTACTGCTAAATACCATGTCGTGCTTGGCAGCGCGGTTATAAATTCCGAACTGGACCGTTGTTTCGACCGTACTTCGATTTTCCGCGAATACTGCCCGCTTTCCATTGAATCGGTGTCGACTGTGATAACCGATGAAGCGGAACGGGAAGCGGGATGTGCTATTGTCAATCTTGGGGCGGCTACAACGACCTTGTCGGTATACCACGATGGGGTGCTGCAATACTTGACAGTTGTTCCGCTCGGGGCGGGAAATATTACGAAGGATATCGCCGAACTGGGAATTGACGAAGCGGATGCCGAAAGGTTGAAGTGCCTGAAAGGCTGTGCAACGGAAGCCATGGTTGCCGACCCGGTTTACATACAAGTGCCGTCGAGGATTAACCCCGGGGAGCCGGTTCGCATTTCGACCCGTTTCCTGGCCACTATTATCGAGGCCCGGCTGGAAGAAATTTTGCAGCCTGTTATCGAAATCATCGACAAGCTGCCTTTTGCCCTTGATGCCGGCATAGTATTGACCGGCGGGGGATCGAAACTTGCCGGTGTCCTTGATTTTCTTGTCGAAAAAACAGGTATTTACACCCGCTTTGGAGATCACTCCGACTGGTTGTCGGACGATACTTCCGAAAAATATGCCGATCCGGTTTACACGCAGCTTGTCGGCACCCTTGTCCTGGCCAACGAATACCGGAAAGAACATCCGATAGAAGTCCAACTGTCTACACAAAAAATCAAGGTCCCCACTAAAAACAAAAAATGGGAAAAACTGGCGAATGGATTTATAAATTTTTTCGGTGACGAAAACAAAATGAATTGAATTTACTGATTAATAGAAACAATGCGGGTTCAGGCACATACCGGAATCGTTAATTATAAAAGTTATGGGATATTTAGATGATAGTTTGCCTTTGGATTTGCCTTTGGTCGACAGTTCGATAATTAAAGTGATAGGTGTTGGTGGGGGCGGTGGCAACGCTGTAAACCACATGTACCGCCAGGGGATTACAAACGTGTCCTTTGTGGTGTGCAACACGGATAACCAGGCTTTGGTGAAGTCGCCTGTGCCAACAAAAATCCAATTGGGGGCTTCGACAACCGAAGGCCTTGGCGCCGGTGGCAAGCCTGAAGTTGCACGGCGTGCGGCCGAAGAGTCGATAGACAAGATAAAGGATATCCTGAAGGACAACACCAAAATGGTTTTCATAACCGCCGGTATGGGGGGTGGCACTGGTACGGGGGCTTCGCCTATCGTGGCTCAGGCGGCCCACGATTTGGGTATCCTCACGGTGGGGATTGTTACCATTCCGTTTGCGTTCGAAGGGAACCTGAAAATCAGGCAGGCTCTCGAAGGGGTTGCCGCGCTTAGCGAACATGTCGATGCGATCCTGGTAATCAACAACGAAAAGCTCAGGCAGATTTATCCCGACCTTGAACTTTCGAATGCATTTGCCAAAGCCGATGATGTGTTGACCAATGCTGCCAAGGCTATTGCCGAAATCATTACCGTCGAAGGCTATGTTAATATCGATTTTGCCGATGTCTACAGTATCATGAAAGACGGCAATGTGGCCATTATGAACACCGGCTTTGCTTCGGGCGAAGGGCGTATCACCAAAGCCATCGAGGATGCTTTGAACTCCCCCTTGTTGAACACCAACGATGTGAGCGGTGCAAGCAAGGTGCTTTTTAGCCTTTATTGCTCGAACAGCGAACAGATACGGATGGAGGAAGTGGAAGAAATTTACCAGTTCATGTCCAAGGTTGGCGAAAATGTAGAAGTGATATGGGGTGCCGGCTTCGATGAAGAACTGAAGGACAAGGTGAAGATTACCCTCATTGCCACCGGGTTTGATGTGAGCGATATTCCGGGTATGCCACCAAATATCCTGAAGTCATATTCGCGTAAGAACTCTCACGTTTCTGAACCGAAAGTTTATTTGGATACTCCCCAGCAGCAGGATGAAAATGATATGGTGGCGGGTGCGGCCGAAGTAGAGCAGGAAGAACCGGAAGAAAACAGCGTGCACAAAACCCACGATACCGACAAAATAATCGAACAATATTATGGGAAAACTGTTCAGGTAAGACCGACACCGGTGCCTGAACCTGAACCTGATCCGGAACCGGAATTGCCTGTTTTTACGCTGGATGACATCGAAAATGAATCGACAATGAAGAGCATTGAGCGAATCCCAGCATGGTTGAGAAAAAAGCAAAAGTAATTTTCAAACGAACAAAAAATGAACGAACTATTTGATAAAGTCAGCAATGACATAAAAACCGCCATGATGGCTCGCGATAAAGTGGCGTTGGAAGCTTTGCGCGGTATAAAGAAGGAATTTATCGAAGCAAAAACAGCCAAAGGCTCCGATGGTAACCTGCCCGATGAGGTGGCAGTGAAGATCCTGTTGAAAATGGTTAAGCAACGCAAGGAGTCGGCACAAATATATTCAGCGCAGAACCGTCCCGATTTGGCCGAAAACGAGTTGGCCGAAGCTGCGGTGGTGGAAAAATACTTGCCTGTCCAAATGACCGATGCCGAACTTGAAGCTGCCGTTTCGGCCATTATAGCCCAGGTTGGAGCTGCGGGTCCCCAGGATATGGGAAAGGTCATGGGGGTGGCTTCAAAGCAACTTGCCGGCAAAACCGAAGGACGTCTAATCTCTGAAAAAGTAAAAGCGCTGCTGGCAAAATGACGGGTTGGCGTCGTGAAAAACAAAAATCCCGGATTTCTGCCAGAAATCCGGGATTTTTGTTTTTTTCGTGATCCAGCTGGGGCTCGAACCCAGGACCCCATCCTTAAAAGGGATGTGCTCTACCTGCTGAGCTACTAGATCATCAACCTTTGTAAGCAATGCTTTTGAAATCAAGAGTGATCCAGCTGGGGCTCGAACCCAGGACCCCATCCTTAAAAGGGATGTGCTCTACCTGCTGAGCTACTAGATCGTTTTTCAAAAGCGGTTGCAAAGATACGGCTTTTTTTTGAACCCCCAAATACTATGGCGAATAAAAAGTGCCTTATTTTAGTTGCGGGTTATAATGTCCAGAAAAACAGCTTGTTGAAAACGATATTTAAACAAATAAGCATGGGGAGGCGTTTTAAGGCAGTCCTTTTTTTACCTTGGGGTTAATATAAAACCGGGCTATTCCACCATAACTTTTCCAGGAAAAAGGAACAGGCTTCGTAAAATATTGTATCTTTGTGTTCAGTTAAAACCCTGATTGGATTTGAATAATATAACCTTTATTCTCGTCACGTTGCTTTTCTCCGCCTTCTTTTCGGGGATGGAAATTGCTTTTGTAACTTCGAACAAACTGAGATTTGAACTGGAAAAGAAACACCGTGGCCTTGCTTCTACTATTCTTTCGCTTTTTTACCGGAATCCCCAGCAATTTATTTCCACCATGTTGGTCGGGAATAATATCAGCCTGGTTATTTACGGTTTGTTGATGGCCGAGGTCCTCACGCCCTGGCTCAGCGCTATCCGAAGCCAGTTTGTCTTGACGTTTATCCAGACAGTTCTTGCAACTGTCATTGTGCTTTTTACCGGGGAGTTTCTTCCGAAAACCATATTCCGCATCAATTCCAACCTTTGGCTCCGGATTTTTTCCTGGCTTCTGCTCTTAGTTTACATTGCCCTGTATCCCATCGCACGCTTTAGCGCCTGGGTTTCGGTGAAAATCATGAGGCTGTTCAAAGTGAAGATAAGCCAGAATGTGGAAGGGAATGTTTTTACCCGTATCGACCTGAATTATTTGTTGCAGGAGAGTTTCGAAAACACGCTAAGCGAAAAAGATATAGAAAACGAAGTGAAGATATTCCAGAACGCACTCGATTTCTCGAGGGTGAAGCTGCGCGACTGTTACGTCCCGCGAACCGAAATTATAGCGCTCGACTACAATACAAGTGTTGAAACCCTGAAGCAAACCTTTGTTGAAACCGGGCTTTCCAAGATTCCTATCTACAAGGGCGAAATTGACAATATCGTGGGTTACATCCACTCTTCCGAAATGTTCGAGCATCAGAACGAATGGAAAAAACACATCAACCAGATTCCCATTGTGCCGGAAAACATGGCCGCGCAAAAGCTAATGAAACTGTTTTTACACCAACGAAAAAGCATAGCTGTGGTGGTGGATGAGTTTGGTGGTACGGCTGGTATTGTGACGCTGGAGGATATCATGGAAGAAATTTTTGGTGAAATAGAGGATGAACACGATGTTAGGGGGTATGTAGCCGAAAAGACCGGCGAAAGGGAGTATTTGTTCTCTGGTCGGCTGGTGGTGAAAACTGTGAATGCAAGGTTCAACCTCGAAATTCCCGAGTCCGACGATTATGAAACCATTGCCGGTTTTATCTTGCATTACCACCAGCACTTTCCTAAGTTGAATGAAGTCATCAGGGTGCATGACTTTACTGTGAAATGCCTCAAGGTTACGAACAACCGCATAGAACTGGTTAAATTTTCGGTAAATAAATAATCGCCTATAGTGGGAAACCCGAGGTCGGAAAGGGCTGGGGGAAAAACGGATACCCCCTTGCTGGGCTAGTCAAGGTACGAATCTGCCATGAAAATATGCAAAAATGTCGGGAACGGTGAAAACATATCTGTTTTTTTTGTATATTCGTACCCTCAAATTTGGAAAAAACAAACAAAAATTATACATATCAATTTAGACAATGGCAACATTAGAAAAAATCAGAAGCAAAGGAGTTTTACTTGTAGCCGTGGTAGGACTTGCATTATTAGCCTTTATTGTAGGTGATTTCCTCCGCGAGGGATCTACTTTCTTTAACCAGTCTCGCGAAATTGTTGCGAAAATAGCAGGTGAGGACATCAAAATCAAGGAGTATTCCGAAGCTATCGATCAAATGACTGAAGTTTATAAAATTGAAACCGGGAAAGCCGAATTGTCGGAAGAAATGGTGGGCCAGTTGCGCGAATCAGTTTGGGAAAGCCTGGTGAATGAAAAACTATTGATGGCCGAAACCGAAAAAATTGGGCTGACTGTCAGCACCGAAGAACTTTCCGACCGATTGATCGGAAACAATATCCACCCCCTTATCCTTCAGCGCCGCGCTTTTATGGGCGAAAACGGGCAGTTCAGCCGTCCCCAGCTAGTTCAATTCCTGAACAGCCTCGACCAAACCCCTGCCAATGAGGAAATGCGCCAGCAGATTGAAAAAGCAAAAAGTTATTGGAAATTTTGGGAAAAAGCTGTGAAAATCAGTATTTTGCAGGATAAATACAATACCCTGATTGCAAAAGCGGTTACTGCTAACGGCTTGGATGCCAAAATGAGCTACCAGGATAAGAAAACAAGTGTGGATGTGGCATATTATGTTCAGCCATATTTCATGATTCCTGATTCGGCTGTGAAAGTATCGGATAGCGAAGTAAAGGAACGCTACAATAAGGAAAAGGAACAATTCAAACAGGAAGCCAACTGTGCCATGAAATTCGTCGCCTTCGATATTAAACCTTTGTCCGCCGACTTTGCCGAAGCCAAGCAGTGGATGGATAAGTTGAGCGAAGAATTTAAAACCACTAACGATGTTGCCGGATTGGTGAACTCGAATTCGGATGTTATGTACGATGGGCGTAACTATTCTGAAAAAACCGTGCCTGCCAACCTGAAGAGTTTTGCGTTCGGAGGCAAGACTGGTGACATTGTCGGGCCGATTTTCGAAAACAATACTTACACAATGGCCCGCATCATGGAGTCGGGGATTATGCGCTCGGATTCGGTGAAACTGCGCCATATCTTCCTTGTCGAAAAAGATGCTGCCAAGGCCGATAGTATTGTTGCTGCAATTAAAGCTGGTGCGGACTTTGCTTCGCTGGCGAAAAAATATTCGGCAGTTCAACAAACCGCGGCGAACGGTGGTGAAATTGGTTGGTTGCAGGAAGGCATGGGCGGTTCAGACAAAGAATTGGTAGCTACTGCTTTCAATAAGCCTGTAAACGAGGTGTTCACGTTGAAAAATGCGCAGGGCGTGCAGATTTTGCAGGTGACCGCCAAAACACCGGCTCGACCCAAGGTGAAACTGGCTATTCTCGAACGCAAGGTAACCGCAAGCAGCAAAACCTACAGTAAGATATACAATGACGCCAAACAGTTTGCAGTGAATTTGTCTGCGGCCAACTTTGAATCAAAAGCCAAGGAAAAAGGCTATGTTGTTCGTCCTGCTGCTGATATTATGAAAAGTACTGAAAGGCTGGCCGACATTCCTCAGTCGCGGAAAATTGTCCAATGGGTTTTCAAAAGCGATAAGGACGATGTGTCGGATGTGTTCGACTGTGGTTCGGTATTCGTTGTGGCAATGACAACCGAAGTGAACGAAAAAGGCTACCGCTCCATTGACAAGCTGAACGACCAATTGAAAGCCGAGATTATTAAAGATAAAAAAGCTGATTTGATGATTAAGAACTTGTCTGCCGAGCTTGCAAAAGCGGGTTCGCTCGAAGGTCTTGCAGCGACAATGCATGATTCGGTAAAAGTTGCCACTGGTGTGAATTTTGGTGCATACCAATTTGGTATGGCTGGTTTTGAACCTGCCGTTATTGCTAAATCGGCGATGGCCCAAATTGGTAAGGTGCCAGCGCCTATCAAAGGTAACGCCGGCGTTTATGTGGTTAGGGCTTCAAACAAACGTGAAAACCCGCAGCCGTTTGATAGTAAAATGGAAATCATGCAGCTCAATAGCCGGATGAGTTACTCGTTGCCATACATGATTATCCAGGATATTAAGGATAAGGCCGATATTGTTGATAACCGCCTGAACTTTTTCTGATAAAGTTCCTGGTTTTAAAAACACAGAAAACGGAGTGAATATTTTTCATTCCGTTTTCTGTTTACGCTGGTTTGATGTAATTTTGTGGCCAACCATACGTTTTAACTTAGCTAAAGTATGGTTGTTTTGAATTCAGTGGGCCTTCCTTGGGTTAATTCCGCTTTGTTGTATTGGATATGTTTTAAACTTAATTAACGTGAGTTCGATATAAGATTAGAATAAAACAAACTGATCTTGATCAACAAAATCAACATTGATTGATGGTTTCTTAGGTAAAAAGCTGTAAGCCAGTAAACCTGCAATCAAGTTTGTAATAAAGTTGGTGAATGA
>DATGXD010000194.1:0-1576 GCA_035299105.1 Paludibacter sp.
GACCAGCCACAGCCCCAGTCATAAGGCCGATAAAGGTAGGTTTCTTTTTTCCTGTATTCCATTCTATCAACAACCAGGTTACAGCAGCAAACGAAGCGGCCGTATCAGTGTTCAGGAACGCGGAAATTGTAACCGAATTCACAGCAAGTTCACTTCCCGCATTGAAGCCATACCATCCGAACCACAACAGGGCTGTGCCGATTGCAACCAGTGGGATATTGTTCGGGTCTGTTTTTTCCTGCCTGCGCCCCACAAAATAAACCGAGGCTAATGCAGCAAAACCAGCTGTAGCATGTACCGTAATACCTCCCGCAAAGTCGAACACTCCCCATTCGGCAAGCAAACCACCGCCCCAAACCATGTGTACGAACGGATAATAAACAAAAATCTGCCACATCACCAGGAACACAATGTACGATTTAAATGAAACCCGGTTGATAAAAGCCCCGGTAATCAACGCCGGCGTGATAATGGCAAACATCATCTGGTAGGCGATAAAAATATACTCGGGAAAACGCTTGTCGGGCGAAAAAAGCGTTGAAGGCGTAATGCCGTGGTAAAACGCCTTGTCGAAATTTCCGATAATGCCGAAAAAATCAGTCCCGGAATGCATATTCCCGCTGAAACATACCGAATACCCGAATGCAAACCATAATACAGTGCTGATTCCCATGGAAACAAAGCTTTGCATCATGATACTAAGAATATTCTTTTTACAGCCTAACCCCCCGTAAAAGAAGGCTAATCCCGGTGTCATAAGCATGACAAGGCTGGTGGCCAGGATCATAAACGTGGTCAATCCTACATCTAACATAAATTAATCGTGTTTTTAGTTTGATGCAAAAATACTTATAATTATGGAAAAAACCACCACAATAGATTATTTCACCCCGGAATATTATCATAATATCATTGCCAAGGGAGTATTTATATCAAAATGACAGATTGCCTCTAAAGTTTTCCGCTTGATTGAAAAAAAACCGGGCAACCAAACCCGGACAACACAAAAAAAAGGGAAACATTTTCCAGCACCACATTGTGGGTTAAAAAATTATTTGTACCTTTGCCCCGCTTTAATAAAACCAAGTAATAATTACTAAAAAGCTAACAAACAGTATGTTAAACCATTATGAAACCGTTTTCATTTTAACTCCCGTTTTGTCTGACGTCCAGATGAAGGAAGCGGTAGAAAAATTCAAGGCCATTTTGACAGAAAATGGCGCGACAATCACCAACGAGGAAAATTGGGGATTGCGCAAGTTGCAATATCCGATTCAGAAGAAATCGACAGGTTTTTATTCGTTGCTTCAATTTGATGCAGAACCGACAGTAATCGCCACATTGGAAACACAATTCCGTCGCGATGAACGCGTACTCCGCTTCTTATCGTTCCGTTTGGACAAATACGCGTATGAGTATGCTGAAAAAAGAAAAAGTGTTAAATCTAAAGAAGTAAAGGAGAATTAAAATTATGGCAGCAAACAACGGAGATATCAGATACCTGACTCCCCCCTCGGTAGATGTAAAAAAGAAAAAATATTGCCGTTTCAAAAAAAGCGGTATTAAATACATCGAT
>DATGXD010000195.1:0-5016 GCA_035299105.1 Paludibacter sp.
GAAACAAACGCCCCAACTTATATGATTGTTATTTTAACGTGGGTTCAATATAAGATTCTTAGAATTTCTTTTTAAATTAATAAGAGTTTGTCTTATACCGAACTCACATTATTTAACCAACTGTGTTATGGATTTGATGAGAAAAATTCCTCTTTCGATATTTCTGCTGGTAACCGCATGTGTGCTACCGGCTCAGAACAAGTCATACCGTTTCCTGCTGGGCACATACACCCATGAAGGCAAAAGCGAAGGTATCTATTCGTATGTTGTTGATACACAAAATTGGACTTTTGAACGGAAGGATGTTCAATCCGGGATACAGAATCCAAGCTACCTGGCTTTTTCGCCCGACTGTAAGTTCGTGTATTCGGTAAGCGAGGGCGATGAAGGCAGTGCGGTTTATGCCTACTCGTTCGGGACGGAAAGCGGGAAGTTGAAGTTCATAAACAGTTCGCTTACCCGGGGTGCTGCCCCTTGTTTCATCCTGTCGACGGGGAAGCATGTCGTGACAGCGAATTACAATGGTGGAAGCATTTCGGTATTCGGGCAGAACAGCGATGGGTCATTGACAGGCTTGAAGCAAATTATCCGGCATACAGGTCATAGTATCAATGCCGAACGCCAGGGCGAGCCGCATGTGCATCAGGTGACAGCCTCGCCCAATGGCAAATACATCCTTTCAACTGATTTGGGTACGGATTATGTGACTGTTTACCAGTATAACAAGGAGATAGCATTAAACCCTCCAACTGAAATTGAAGGAAATAGATCGGCAAAAATACTGTCACCGTATGACAGTCTGAAGGTAAAGCCCGGGAGTGGCCCCAGGCATTTGGTGCTCGGTAGCAAGGGGAAAAAACTTTTCCTGCTGCAGGAAATCGATGGCACGGTTTCGGTTATCGGGATGAAGAACGGGAAATTGAAATGGTTGGATGAAACCACGGTCGACCATAAGCCTGGTACCGCCAACCGGGCTGCGGATATCCACCTTTCCTCGGACGAACGCTTTTTGTACGCAACCAACCGCGGTAGTGCCAATGATATTACTTGTTTCTCGGTGTCGAAAAAAGGGAAGCTGGCGTTTGTGCAGCAAATTTCCACCGGAGGCAGCGGGCCGCGCAACTTTGCCATAACACCCGATGGGAAATACCTGTTTGTGGCCAACCAGGAAACCGGCAATATCGTGGTTTTCGAGCGTGACCGGAAAAGCGGCATGCTTGCCAATACTGGCAAACAACTGCATGTCGGCTTGCCAGTTTGTGTCTTATTTTACTGAATTACAGGTGTTACGACCCGAAATCGTCGAACCGCAACATCTCTTTCGGCACACCCAGGTTCCAAAGCATGTTTTCAACGGCTTTTGCCATCGGGCCGGGACCACACATGTAATATTCAATATCTTCAGGTTCGTCTATATCTTTCAAGTAATTGTTCAGGATTACCTGGTGGATGAAGCCCACGGAACCAGTCCAGTTGTCTTCGGGTTGAGGCTCGCTGAGGGCTATGTGGAATGTGAAATTCGGGAATTCGGCTTCCAGTTCACGGAAATCCGATTCGTAGAAAATCTCGTTTTTCGAACGGGCACCGTACCAGTATGAAATTTTGCGGTCCTTGATTTTCAATACTTTCAATAAATGCAATATGTGCGAGCGCAACGGCGCCATTCCGGCCCCGCCGCCAATATAGAGCATTTCGCGCTTCGAATCCAGGTTGGGGAAAAAGTCACCGAACGGGCCTGAAACCATCACTTTATCGCCTGCCTTGAGACCGAAAATATAGGAAGAGCAAATCCCCGGTTTCACGTTCATGAACCCTCCTGTGGCTTTGTCGAAGGGGGGGGTAGCAATACGTACGTTCAGCATCACGATGTCACCTTCGGCCGGATAGTTGGCCATGGAGTAGGCTCGCATGCTTTCTTCATCGTTGCTGCAGGCCAGGTTCCACATCTTGAATTTATCCCAGTCGCCCCGGAAGCGTTCCTCAATCTCAAAGTCGGAGAACTTGGCAGTGTATTTCGGCACATCTATTTGGATATAACCGCCGGGAGTGAAGTTCAGCTTTTCGCCTTCGGGCAATTTCACCACGAATTCCTTGATAAATGTGGCAACGTTGTTGTTCGAAACAACTTCGCATTCCCATTTTTTTATTCCCAGGATGGCTTCATCCATTCTGATCGACATGTTGTCCTTCACTTTCACCTGGCAGCTCAAACGCCAGTTGTCCTTGATTTCCCTGCGTGTGAAATAACCTGTTTCGGTTGGGAGTATTTCACCCCCGCCCTCAATCACCTGGCATTTGCATTGCGCGCAGGTGCCGCCGCCGCCACATGCCGACGGCAGGAAAATTTTTTGTGCCGATAGTGTGTTCAGCAAATTTCCACCCGCAGCCACTTTCAATTCTTTTTCTCCATTAATTGTCAGTGTGACATCGCCCGCAGCCACCAGGAACCGCTTTGCGAACAACAGTGTGATGGTCAGCAGCAAAATCACCAGCAAGAAGACCGATAGGCTGGCGAACAGGACAGTTGTGTTGATTGCTAAAATCATGGTTTTTTAAAAAGCCCTCCCTTAAGTTTTCCAACGGGGATTGGGAATTAAAGCCAGGGACTTGTTTTTAGTTAATTTACTGTTGGTGTTATATTTTAATATTGACTCTACTAATAAGAAAAGGCTAGATTTTCAATCCGGAAAAACACATAAACGCAATGGCCATTAATGCAACGGTAATAAAGGTAATGCCCAATCCCCGCAATGGGGCGGGCACATCCGAGTACTCCATTTTTTCACGTATTGCAGCCAGGCCTACAATAGCCAGTGCCCAGCCCACGCCCGACCCCAAGGCGTATGAAGTGGCTTCGCCCAGCGTGTGGTATGCCCGTTGCTGCATAAACAGCGAACCACCCATGATAGCGCAGTTTACGGCAATTAGCGGTAGAAAAATGCCCAACGAAGCGTACAGCGAGGGGCTGAACTTTTCAACAACCATTTCCACCAACTGGGTCATGGCGGCGATAACGGCAATGAACAGGATAAACGACAGGTAGCTTAAATCAAGCGATTTCAGGCCGGGGCTTATCCATGCCAAAGCTCCTTCGCGAAGCACATACACTTCGAGCAGGTAGTTGATGGGAAGGGTGATTCCCAGCACGAATATTACTGCCGCACCCAGGCCCAGCGATGTCTTGACGGTTTTCGAAACCGCCAGGTATGAACACATTCCAAGGAAATATGCAAAAATCATGTTGTCCACGAATATCGACTTGACGAATATGCTTACTAAATTTTCCATATACATTTTTAATTCATTAGAACCAAGGGTCAAAGACACCGGACTTCCCCGAATTCCCGGGGACAAAAGAATTATAAAGCTTTTAAGGCTTGCAGTTTCACGGGGGGGGTGCCAGGTTTGAAGTCCTTCTGCCAACTGCTGCTATTCCTGCAAATCCTTGTTGACCGACCGGTGTACCCAAATGATGCAAGCAACAATGACCAGGGCCATGGGCGGCATCATCATCAGGCCATTGTTCATGTAGCCTGCTTCGTACATCGATTGTGGGATAATCCTGAATCCAAGCAACGACCCTGCACCCATCAACTCGCGGAAAACCCCCACTATTATCAATATCATGGCATATCCAAATCCATTCCCCAACCCGTCGATAAACGATTCCCAGGGCTTGTTTCCCATGGCAAAGGCCTCGAGGCGGCCCATGAGGATGCAGTTGGTGATAATCAGCCCGATATACACCGACAATTTGACACTGACATCGTAGGCGTATGCTTTCAATATTTCGCTCACTACCGTCACGAGCGCAGCCACCACCACCAGTTGCACAATAATCCGGATCCGGTTGGGAATGGTATTCCGCAGCAAGGATATGATTACATTCGAAAATGCGACTATCACGGTAACTGAAATTCCCATAACCAGTGCGGGCTTCAGGTTTGCAGTCACCGCAAGTGCAGAACAAATGCCCAAGATCTGGACAACGATGGGATTGTTTTTGCTAAGCGGCCCCAAGAACACCTGCTTGTTTTTTCCAGAAAATAATTTTGCCATTACTTGTCTCCTCCACTTGTTTGTTTGAAAAACTGGTCATATTGGCCGATGCAATTGAGCAACATGCTTTCCACGCCTTTGCTGGTTATGGTTCCTCCCGAGATGGCATCCACCTGCTCTTTGCCCACGGCTGTTTTGCCCGATTTCATGACGGCAATCGAAACGAACTTGTTTTTGTCGTTCAGTATATGCTTGCCAACGAACTGGCTGCGGAACGGTTGCTCGGTGATATTGGCTCCTAATCCGGGAGTCTCGCTTGCATGTGAAAAATAAACCCCGTAGACCGTGTTTTTATCATCGTCCAGCGAAATATAGCCCCATATCGGGCCCCAAAGCCCGGTACCGCGAAGCATCACGATGTATTTCGTCTTTCCGTCGATATTGGCAATGAAAACAGGCAGCCGGCGGCTTTCGGCTTTTTTCGAAAGTTCCTTGCCCATGTCTATATCAAAGGCTTCCTCGCGCGACCCGGAAACTACCTCGCCCTTTGTGTTGACAATCATTGCCTTTGCAATGTACTTATCGTATAGCGCCGCTGCATCCAGTCCTTCCGTGTTGATTTTCAGCGAACTGAGAATCTGTTTTTTCTTGTCGAGTTTGACATTCGACTCCTGGGTGGACTTAAGTGCCCCTGAAACCAACACCAGCATGAATGCCACTACAACCACCATTATTGCAGCGTAAACCAATGTATAACCGTTGTTGTTTGTATCCATTGTTCCCTTGGTTTATTTGTTTGTGCCCACCCGTTTCATGCGGCGTTTTATGTTGGCATCCACCACGTAATAATCGATTAGTGGTGCGAAAATATTCATCAGCAGGATAGCCAGCATCATGCCTTCGGGATAGCCTGGATTCAGTACGCGGATAATAATCGAAAAACAGCCGATCAGAAATCCATAAATCCATTTCCCGGTTTCGGTACGCGCCGAAGTCACCGGATCGGTAGCCATGAAA
>DATGXD010000196.1:0-14029 GCA_035299105.1 Paludibacter sp.
CTTATGATGCCGCCACCGGAAATATTACTTCGCGTTCCGATTTAGGCAACGCAAGTGGCAAAGGTGATTTTGTATATTCCAGTATGAGTTATGGGGGCAACCGTGCAGACGGCACTCCTATTGGGTCACATGCACTGGCAACTATATCGCCGCTACCCGATAATTTCCCAACTGCAGATTTGAACGTGGCCTACACCGATTTTAAAAAGATAGCCACCCTGAGCGAGGGAACGAGGTATTATGCCCTCACCTACGGGGTAGATGACCAGCGCCGTAAATCGGAATACTATGCCAATGGACTGTCGCAAGGAACGCCTACATTAACCCGGTATTATCTGGGCGATTACGAAGAAGAGGTGAATGCACTTGGCAACGTGCGGAAAATCCACTACCTTAGCGGTGGAGCCATGCTCATACAAAACAACGGCGTGGATAGTTTGTTGTATGCATACTCCGACTTCCAGGGTTCGTTGATTGCCTTGGCGGATGTAAACGGAAATGTGGTGGAGAAATACGCCTACGACCCCTGGGGGGCAAGGCGTAACCCGGCCGACTGGACGCAGAAGGACACACGCACCAAGTGGATAACCAACCGTGGCTACACCGGGCATGAACACTTGGATGCCTTCGGCATTATCAACATGAACGGGCGGGTTTACGACCCGGCAACGGCCATGTTTATGAGTCCGGATCCTCAATTGCAATCACCCGGCGACTGGCTGAATTATAACCGCTACGGGTATTGCATGAACAATCCGTTTAAATACACCGATCCGAGTGGGGAATTCTGGCACATTATTATAGGTGCAATAATTGGCGGAGCTATCAACTGGGTGTCCAATGGCTGTATGTTCAACTTGCAGGGTTTAGCCTATCTTGGTGCAGGTATGGCAGCGGGTGCTGCTACAGCGGCAGCTCCCGGATCAGCTATGGCAATATCGGCAGCGCTTGGCATGGCGAATTCGGTTATCGGGCAGGGCTTCGATAAAAGCGGAAACAAATTCAATATCAAGAATGTTGAATTTGGGTTGAATGGAGTTGTCGGGGCGGGCATGATGTCTGCTGTAACTTCCTATGCCGGTGGGCAGGTTGGTGCGGCCATGCATTTGGACAAGGTACTGGGCGGGATTTCTTCCCCGATATTGAGAAATGTGATTGGTGGCCAAATAGGGGGAACGGTCATCGGCGGCACATTTGGAGGTTTGTCGGCCGTGGCAAACGGGCAGGATTTTGGTCAAGGGGCCTGGGGTGGCGCAAAAATGGGATTTGTAACCGGGACGATTGGCGGAATAGGTTCTGGTGTTCAATTCTCGCTTGACCATGATGTAAATTTATTTAGCGGGAAACCAAATCCGGTGATGCCGAAACCAACTCCTCCTGCATTACCAGCACATCAAGAGCAGTTGGCACTTCCTGAACATATTGAGTATCCTCCAAATGATGGCTTTCAAGGTGAAATAAAACAAGATTATCTTATGCCTGGTGATGTTGTTGATAGAATTGGAGAAGTTGGACCTGATTCCAGATTTTTATCAACCAAGAGTTCCTCAGTAGAAATGAGATCATTGGCTCCTAATACGAATACAAGTGTTTATAATCAGTATATGGTCGCAAAACCAATTCCGGTAACTTCTGGTAAAATTGCTCCTTGGTTTAATCAACCTGGTGGTGGACTTCAATTCAGAACAACAGTACCTATTAATACGTTAATTAATCGTGGCTTTCTGATTAAATTTTAAATTTAAATTATGGATAGAATAGAATTAAAAGAAAAGTTGGATAAATTGGGCATTTCACAAACTTTATATTCACTTTATGGAGAACGTGATTTCAATAAAACAATACTTGAATGGGGCACCAAATGGCGAATTTATGGCATTGATGAAAGAGGCGGAGAACATGAGAAGGCACTATTTGAGAATGAAAATGAAGCATGCGAATATTTTTATAGCATGATGTATAAATTCAAAAGTAATATGGTTGAGTTTGACAAACGTGTCTACGTAGAAAAGCCCAAGGAAAAAAGGATTTTTATAGTTTCTAGCACTGGAAACACTAATATACAAAAAGAGGATAGATAATGTATCAGATTTGGCGTTAGACACATAAGAGTCTCTAAATCAAATTTGATTTACTAAGCTTCATTAGAGAATGGTGGGTGTATGCTCACCATTTTCTATTTCTAGTAGGTTAAAATGACTAAAAACGAATGATAATGAGTAATAATGAACCTTCATGTATCAAATTTGGCGTTAACAACAATTGTCCATTAGTTTTTATAATAGGACAAGATACAGCGATTACAAAACTATAACTTAAATGTGAGAGGCTTGTGAGAGAAAAGTGAGGAATGCGTGAGATAAAGTTAAAATAAATAGTTATAATATTGCAGCATCAATTATTCTGACCGGATAGACTAATGCTGCAATTTCCGTTTTACCCCCCCGTTCCTCGTAGCGTAGGGCGCGGTTGTTCGGCATAGCGTCTCGCTATGTCGCAGCTAAAAGCAAGGCTTTGCCTTGCATATTCAGAATCAGAAAAAGACACGAGTAATTGTGTCTTTTTCTGTTAGAAAAAAGAATTATATTTGCAAACAATATTAAAAGCAGGAGCTTTTATTTTAGCTTTGACATAGCTGCAAGCTATGCCAAACATCGGGTAGAGGATTGTTTATACGCTACGAGGAACGGGGGTACGTATTAAATGACGAAAAAGGAAACACTTATTATTATGTATTGGATTGGACTGGAAATACAGATCATAGTTCAAATAATCCTAATGAAAATACTAATCCATCAGACAGCCGATTAAAATTTGACGGGAAGTATTTAGTTGCGCAAATTCATACTCATCCAAAATCATTTTATATCAGAATGGGAGGAGATGGAAAACATAATTATGATGGCAATAGCTATTTGGATTATAAATTTTCCTGTAAATATGGAGTCCCTGTATATTCTATAGGGCCTACTACTGTATCTGTAATTACGATGAGTAGTCTAGCTCAAACAGAAGAGGATTTTGATAAAATAGCTGGAGGGAGGACTTATAAGGATATTGGAATAGGAGGAGCTATGAATTGTACCTCAAATCCTTTTTACGTCGGATTGACCAGTGAATGGTTAAAACATCCAGAAATATACACAGCACATTGAAATTGATAAAACATGAAGACGATTAAATTATGTTTTTTGACATTATTTGCAATTTTTGCTTTTCAACAAAAAATATATGCAGAGATTTCTGAAAATAGTTTTAGAGTAAAGAAAGTTGAGATTAAAATATCAGATGTAATTACAATAGATAGTACAGCTAAATGGTATTTAAATTTTGAACGACTTAAAAATTCTGTAGTTTATTCGAATAAAATAATTTCGATGGGCTTATACGGAGGAATAGTTTGTATAAATCCTAAAAACATGGCAGTTGATGAGGTTTTTACAAAAAAGATAAATACAGACTTTTACACTAACATCATTTGCAGGCAGGATACCTTATTTACAGAAAAATTCGGAGACGTTTTTTATCTAGGTACCGACACTGTTTGGACTAAGTACACTCTAAAGTTACCAGTAAAGTTATTTGAAATTCTTTATGAGGATGAGCATTACATTTTTTATCCTTCTAATTTTGGTGAGTGGGGTTCTTACTTGTTTATTTATGATAAATACTTACAATGTACCAAGGGTTTAAGGGTTTCTTATTGCCCACAAGCTGTGATAAAGCAAAAAAATGAGTATATAATTTCAGGTGGTTCTTGGGGTGGTGTTGTTTCCTCCGAATTATACTCCATAAAAGATTTAGATAAATTAAAAGTGCTGGTTGAAGGAAATTCAACAGCTTCGTTAGAAAAGCTAAAAAAGCTATGGGTTAGTTGGTTTGGTTCAGAAAAATTGGATTACTCTTATTCTCAAAGTTTTATTCAATCGATAAAATTATTTGACAGCGGTATTAGCTCCTCTATTTTTCAACAAGACAGCATTCTCTACCTTTTGAAACAGAAATCATATTCAACTCAATGTGCTTCATTAGTTAATCTATACACTAATAAACAAATTAAAATAGATAGCATTAATTTCAATTATTTGAATACCGCACACCAATTTGGTAAAAACACGATAATTAGCTGTACGAATTTAAAAAATAATTTTTTATATATTAATTCAGATACAATATACAATATTTCTTATTTAACTAATAAATCATGGGAGCGTGAAAAAGAATTCAGATCAGATATTAACCACTTTTTCTTTTCTGTTAGAGGTGATACTATTAAATCAAATTTTATTACAAAGTACAATTATGATAACTCAAACAATAGCCGTGTAATCTCTTTAATTTATGACTTTAATGAAGATACCAGAATTAATTATTTAACTAAAGATTATGATTACAGTAATGCGGACTTTTATATAATTCAAAATGGAACAAAACACAATCTTAAAATTAAAAGCAAGAATAATTTTCTAGGATATTGTTTTAAATATCATGGAAATGATTTCCTTTATTTTCAAAATAGTGGAAATACAGAACATAAGTATGGTTTAATTGAGATCCTTGATTTAAAAAGGTTCATTAATAAATACGGTGATGTTAATTGAATGAGCAAAGGCGGAATGGTTAGTGGGATTTATAATTACGAGTGTTCGGAAGATCAATTTTCATATACTTGTTGCTGTTTTAATTTCTCATATTTGTCAGCCTGGCGGAGACCCCTCAATTCAAACTGCAACTATCGGAAATGACTGCTATTATAAATATTATGAATTTGATGATTTGGGAGCTATGGTTGAATTTATGAATAGAAAGTCAGAGGAAGCTCAAGTTGAAATTGTTGGATATGTGTTAGAAGGTGAGGATGAAAATGGAAATAAGACAACAAAGTATTATGTTTTAGATTGGACTGAAGTTATTGATGGTAAGGCAAATACAATATCTCAATCCAATTCTCCATATTACCAATCTTCTGACCCTAACAATCAACCTGCAAAATTTAACGGAATGATTATACGAGCTCAAATTCACACACATCCTTCTTCATATTATAATGGTAGGCATACTTACGATGGTAATAGTCAGTTAGATTATGATTGGGCTAAAGCAACGGGGGTTCCTGTTTATTCCATTGGACCTATCAGTGTTTCTAGAATTACATCTCAAAGTACGTTTACGTCAGATGAAGAACTAGGCAAGGGAGATTACGATAAGAAAGATAACGATTCTATGAGAGAAGTTAATCCATTCTTTTTCGAATTAACGAGTACTTGGCTGTTACATCCACATCTTTACTAATAGCTAATTATAACCAAATTGACTTTAAATGAAGACGATCAAATTATTAAATATTTTAACAATATTACTATTCGGAAATATCATTAGTGCTCAGTTACACTCAAATATCACGAATAAATACGCTGTTAACGCCTTTAAAAAAGCAGTAGCCGAATGCACAAACAAATCTAACACTATAGATCTTTTACTTACGATAGAGATTAAAAGTATTGATAGCATTCAAGGTGAGTTTAGTGTAAGAGCCTTTGGTCGCAGATATGGATGCTCATCTAAGAAAGACAAAGAAGATGATACTGCGCCCTATGTACATGGATTTTTAGACCTTAAAACTTTCAAAAGATATTATCCAACATATCATTATATTAGACTGTCGGGACGAATCGTATTTGTTGATACAAAAAATCTAACTAATATTGATTTTGAAAAATATGGTATTAATAGGGTTACAAAAGAGACATTAGATGATATTGTCAAATACTACAAGTCTAAGGGCTGGGATAGCGCATTCGACATTAGTGACGCAGTTAAAATAAGATATGTGTATAAAGGCTATAAAATTCAATATGACCCATTCATCGAAGGCTGGACTCCATATATAGGAAGAGAATATTGGACTAATTGGAAATTGAAATTAGGGAATAATCAAGAGAAATTAAAACAAGAAAAAATAAACTCCATGAATAATTACTTTCTTCAAAAGAAAGATATTGAAATAATTGTTCGTGACTCCTTGTTGAAAAATATAAATAGTAATTATAATTTGCCATTGTCTGTAAAATCTCAAAATCTCAAGAAACTTCGATTTATCTGTTTGTATAAAGGGTATTTAAAACGTGATAGCAAGCCATATAATGATACAACAAGTATTTATCCATTTATAGCCTTACCAGACAATTCATTTCCATATAAAGTAATAATATGCAAAAGCAATAATTTTTGGGGTGAAATAACATTTAAAGATGGATTGACAATTTTTAAACATGTATCAAATCTACAACAAAACGAGAAGGAAATAGCGCTAACTACATTTAAGTATTTTAGAAACAAAAAGCAAGAACCGCTTTTTTATATTGAGGGATTTGGTAATAGAATTTGGCATATTCATAAAAGCAAAATTATTGTATATCAACCCAATAAAAAATACAGCACAATTGAAGCAGATGAATTTGTTCATCGTTTTTATTATTCTGGAGACATAATCATTGAGAGAATGGAATAACTGAGATTGCTGGATATGTATTGACTGACTCGGAAGGTAAAACTCAGTTCCCCCTGATCGCCGTAGTGTGTAAAAAAGGCGAAGGCCGTTCGGCAAAGCCTCCAGGCTTTGTCGTGTTAGAAGCCGGCCTCCCGGCTGGCAAGAGTAGCGATAGCAATAATTAGGGAAGCGGCTTCAGAGAAAATCTGGAGCCGCTTTCTATTTGGAAATAAGCCGCTTTTTAGTATGAAATCTTTATATTTGTTTATCAAATCCAGAATGGCTTATGAGTACCGGTTATCAAATTAAAGAGCAAGACGAGTTGCACTATGTCACTTTTCAGATTGTGAAGTGGGTGGATATTTTTACACGAAAGGTATATCGAGATATTGTGATTGATAGCTTGCGGTTTTGTCAGGAGAAAGAAGGACTGGAAATCTATGCGTTTGTCATAATGAGCAATCATATTCATCTACTTGCGCGCAGCAGTAAGGCTTGTTTGAGTGACACAATCAGAGAGTTCAAAAGTTTTACTGCAAAGAAAATGCTTGAAGCAATAAATGAAGAGCCTGAAAGTCGCCGTGAGTGGATGCTGAATCTGTTTGAATTTTCGGCAAAGCAACACAAGCGGAATGAGAAGTATCAGGTCTGGACACACGAAAATCATGCTGAGATAATATACAGCAATAAGTTTATTGACCAGAAGATAAACTATATTCATGAGAATCCGGTACGTTCTGGAATCGTGGAATATGCAGATGATTATTTGTATTCGAGTGCTCGGGCTTATGCCGGTAAATCGTGTTTGTTGGAGATTATCCCTGTTATAAGTTCAGTGGAGAAGGTCGGTTTAATGCGAACAATCCGTTAGCTGCGCTGTCTTGTGCAAGCGAGGACGCTTGCTTTTAGCAATGACGAAGCGAGACGCTTCACCAGTCCTCGGGGATATGCAATAATCATTAAATGAGTAAAGTTGGCGGCATGGTTGGTGGGATTTATAATCCCACCTTCTTGTACTATAAGGATCTGTGATCCGAAAATAAAGAAGTCGGCTTTACAACCGGATATGCTACTGGATTACAAATCCTAAGAATATAAGAACTGGGATTATAAATCCCAATGGCGGTGCAGCAGCATTTATGCGTTAAATGGTACATCCGGAAGGACGGGGGGATTTCCCGTAGCGGTTGGCTGTGCAGTGTTGCGGCATGAATACTTGGGGGAATTGCCAGTGCAAATGTTTTTTTGGAAACTAAAATTTTCGATATTTTTCGGATATGGTAAAAAATGTTCCCAATCTAAATGTAATTTTAAAAAAAAATGATTATTTTTGAACTCCTAAAAAAAAGACCTGCAACTAATGCAGGAACGAAAAAATGGAGAAACCAGAAAATCCAAAAAAAGAGTATGGGGCGTATGCCGAAAAGCTTAAGAGTAGGCCAAAAGAAATCATTTATTTCACATGAAAAAAGTTTTTTATTTCGTTGCAGTTGTTGCATTAATTTCTTTGTCGAGTTGCTCTACCGAATGTACATGTACTGCTACCACCACAGGAGCAGGGATTGATGTTCCGCCGGTTACAACTACATTTACAGCAAAATCAAAATGTAGTGAAGGCAATTCAACCACTACTATGGGGGAAATGACGGTTACAACTGTTTGTAAGTAAAAGAAGATAAACGACGGAAGCTACGAAAGTAGTTTCCGTCGTTTCAAATATTGCTGGTATGAAAGTAGGGAAAAACAGGTTCGTTCAATATCTGTTAGCTGTTGTTTTTGTAACATCGGGAATTACAAAATTATTATTCATTGATGACTTCCAGGTTTTTATATACAGCCTGAATATTCTAAACCTGAATTTATCCATGATTCTGACAGGGGTGCTAATAGGCGTTGAATTGTCTATCGGTCTGCTTTTCCTGGCCGGAATCTATCCCAAGATTGTTTCCTACGCGACTTTGGGTTTAATGGTGGCTTTTACGATTTTCATACTTTACCTCGAAACGAGCGGCTCGACGCAAGATTGCCATTGTTTCGGGAATATTGTGAAGTTCTCAAATACGGCAACCATTCTCAAGAACATCGTCATCATCCTTATGGTTGTTTATTCTCTTTTGCATAGCAAGCAGAAGAAAACAAAATACAATATGCCAATTTTGCTATGCTGTTTATTGGTCGGTTTTGGGGCAACGATAATAGTGCGGCCACCTGACCTGTTCTTCACAAAAGAAATTCATACAAGCAATTATTACTTTAAGCCAAGCCTGGATAAATTTATAGCAAACAATAAATTGACTAAACAGAAACGGCTCATTTGTTTCTTAAGTCCCAAATGTAAATACTGCCAACTGACAGCCAAGAGGATTTCGATAATTTCAGGAAAAACAAAAAACACGCATGATATTCTGTATGTTTTTTGGAAAACCGACAACGACACGGTTGATTTTTTCAAAGAAACCCAAACCCGCAGGTTTGATTCCCAAGATATGAATGTCATTGAATTCTTAAAACTGACAAATGGAACCATGCCTTTAACCATTTTGTATAACAACGGAGCCATTGAGAAAGCTTTTAGGTATAAAGATTTTGATGAGGCTGAGGTAATCAGGTTCTTGAAGGAATAGTATGATGGTACACCGGAAGAAAACGAAGGATGGTTTTACGGGTTGCGCACCATTCAGAAGACACAAAAATGGCATTGATTTATTGGGGATTATATAAATTAGATTGCTATTGTGTTAGCATTTAATGAATCTTAAAAGTTGTATAAGCCACAAGCAATAAGCATAACCTTATGGTTAAAGCCAAGCTTATGGCATCTATATGTTTCTTCAACGACTCTCCAACCTTTTGCTCCGCCAATGGCATGTCCAACAGCCATGCGGGTAGAATAAATTTATAAGAATACCAGAAAACAAATGTATCAATGGATGAGCCTGTGACTGTGCCATGTCAAAACAGGGTGCATGATATTCCTGAAGAGGATTGTTCTTGAGGTAGTTCAATATAAACTCCCACTTATCCGCCGTTGCAGGTTTATGTTTGCAGGTTATGCTTTTTGCCGGGCGCTCCCGGGGGTTCGCTTCCGTATCCGTTTTGCCCCATCAAGGGCCGGTTGGTGAATGCCTGTCAATGGAATAGCGGCGCAACGGAGGATGGTCCACGGCATCCTGAAATTATGGGAATTTATTTTTCCGGTTTTTGGTATTATATTTGTTTTCTAATTAACAAAACAGGCTCCATGAAAAGGAATATCATACTCGGTTCATTAGTTGCGTTGCTGGTAGCAACAGTCCTTTGGGCGCAAACCCCCGGCTTTTCGTACGGCAACAGTTGGAAAAAAGTGGAGCAGCTGGCTGAGAAACAGCTTCCCGAATCGGCATTGAAGGAAGTGGAAAACATTATCCGGCAAGCCCGCAAGGAAAAAAATACGGTTCAGCTGGTTAAGGCCACGTTGTACAAAATGCGCTTTACATTGCAAAATGACCCTGATAAGGCGCCTGGACTGATAGGGGATTTCGAGGCTTTTACCGAAGAAATGAACGACCCCACCGATAAAGCCTTGCTGTATTCGATGACAGCCGATTTGTACGCGCAACACTACCAAAGCAATTTGTGGAATATTAACCACCGAACCGAAATTACAGGTACGATTCCGGAAGATATAAAGGAATGGACGAAGAATATCTATTTCGATAAAATTTCCGGATTGCTGGATGCATCGCTGGCTCATACGCCATTGCTTCAAAAAACCAATGTGCTGAAATACGGCGAGTTGCTCGAAAAAGGAGCGGACAGCCGGAAATTACAGCCTACCTTGTTTGACTTACTTGCCTCGCGGAAAATCGAAATCCTAAGTAGTATAAATCAAGCAACGAATATCAAAAATCCCCTGTTGGAGAATGGATATTTTGCGGATGCCGCCCGGTTCGTACAGTTAAAACCCGATTCGGCTTATGCCAATTCCATTGAGAATAAAATCATTGTCACCTACAGGCAGATTTTAAGCTACCAGATGAAAGTCAACAATATACCGGCTTTGATTTCAGCCGATCTGGAACGGCTCAACTATTTCCATTCGAATATTGGAAATTCCGACAGCTTGTATGTGGGCGCATTGAACAGTCTCAAGGCAAAATTTAGCAATAACGAAAATGTGGTGGAAGTATTGGCCGAGCTTGCTGCCCATTATCAGGGGAAAAGAGAGGATCGCGAAAGCGATGAGGAAAATGATTCTTTATCAGATAAATACAATAGATTGGCTTATGATATATGTGCCGATGGAATCAAACGTTTCCCGAACTACAAGCGAATCAATGTTTTGTATAATATTCAGCAGCAAATTACCCAAAAGGAATTGAACATTTCGTACAGCAACGAAACCCCGCTTGTGTCGAACCTGAAAGTTCGGGTCGAAAGCAAGAACCTCGGCAAACTCCAACTGACAGTATACAGGGTAAATGCCACCGCAATGCAATACCATGATTTTCAGGCGAAATACTCGAATGAACGGACATACTATCCCGACCGGACCTTGATTGAGAACAGGCTTGTGTCGGTGAAATGCGACCCGGATTTTGGAACAACGCAAACCGATGTTTCCATTAAGCCCCAGGCTTACGGTATTTATGATTTTTACCTCGAAGAACCGGGGAATAAGCTCCCCGAAAAACGCACCAAAGGCAGTTTTGTAGTCACCGACTTGGGTTACATCATTCGTTCCACCAAGGCAAAAAAAGCGGATGTGTATGTCCTTAACAGGCTGAGTGGGTTGCCACAACCGGATGTGCGGGTAAAAGTGTATTCGCCCAAATGGAACGGAAAGGGCTATGACGACACGTATCTGGGGCTTTTCACCACCAATTCGCAGGGTTTGGCGACTTTTGGGTATGACCAGAATTATTATTCCGCCGATTTGTATTTCGAAAACGGCAAGGACAGCTATTTCAGCTCGCGGTCAACTCCCCATTATTCCGAACGGAATTCGATGGAGAATCAAGACCTGAAAGTCAGCTTGTTAACCGACCGTTCGGTTTATCGTCCGGGGCAAACCGTTTATTTCAAGGCCATTGCCTATCGGGCCGATAAGGAAAAGCAAACCGTGGAGGCAAACACAAGGCTGGAGGTTGAATTGTATGATGCCAATTCGCAAAAAGTGGCTTCTAAATCGCTGACAACAAACGAATTTGGTTCTGTATCAGGAGCTTTCGTGTTGCCCGAAGGTGGACTGAACGGCGCCTTTTCTATTCGCACAACAAATGCTTACCAGACTTTTTGGGTGGAAGAATACAAGCGCCCGACATTCGAAGTGAAACTGGAGAAACCCGCTGCCGAAATCCGGTTTGGTGAAAAAGCCAGCTTGAATGGTTCAGTGGAGGCATATGCCGGATATGGAGTTGGTAGTACTAAGGTTAAATACCGTATTGTGCGGACGGTTCATCATTTCTGCTGGTGGTACTCCGAACCCGAGCAGGAAATAGCGAACGACACCACGGTGACCGATGGCAACGGGAATTTTGAACTATCGTTTGTTCCTGCAAAACCCAAACCGACCGGCTCGAAATATTCCGACAGGGCTTATACTTACACCGTTTATTGCGATGCCACCGACCCGAAAGGCGAAACCCAACACGGCGAGCAATACGTTTCGGTGGGCGATAAATCCTTGTTTATCATTACTGAAATTCCCACGGAAATCAATAAAAATAACATTCCATCCATTGAAATTTCCACGCAAACCATTAACGACCAGGTGGTGAATTCGACCATTCAATATTCAGTTTCCCGGTTGAAGGAAACGGAAGCCTACAACGAAAAACTGGATGAGTCGAAGGATTTGCAGGTGGCAGCCGAAGTGTTGTCCGGTAAATTTGAAACAGCAAATAAAAAACTGCCGTTAAACGAACTAAAGAACTTTGAATCGGGACGATACAGAATCGTATTGACCGCTACCGATTCGCACGGCAAGGAGGTGAAACTGGAAAAAACATTCATTTTGTATGCAAGCTCAGACAAACGTCCGCCGGTAAAATCCTATGTCTGGTTTCAAACCCCGAAAACCAATTGTGCCGTAGGTGAAAACGCTCAGGTTCAGTTTAGTACATCCACTCAAAACTCCATGGTGCTATACGAAATCATGCAAGGGAACACGGTGCTTGAAAGCCGCTGGATTCCATTTTCCGACGAAATCAAAACCTTCGATATACCGTTTACCGAACAATTTGGAGCCGGGGTGACCGTGATGTTTACCTTCATGAAAGACGAGCAGTTGTTTACAAGGACTGTGCAGTTAACCCGCCGGATTAACCTGAAAAAACTTTCACCTACAGTTAGCGTTTTCCGCGATAAGTTGCAGCCCGGCGAAAAAGCAGAATGGACGGTTTCCATTCCCGAAAGCGCCAACGGAAAAGCCGCTGAATTGATGGTGGGAATGTACGATGCTTCGTTGGATGTGCTGTATCCGCACAACTGGAATTTTTATCCGGTTTATAATGAGCAGGTTCTGAATTCTCCGGTTTGGCGTGCGAATGATTTTGAAAGTACTGGCAGTTCAGCCTTTTTTAATGTGAATTTGAAAACTGTAAACGATTTATCGTTTGATCAGATCAATTGGTTTGGGTTGGAATTAGGGGGGTATTATGAAAGAAGGCGCTTCCGTATGTCTGGTTTGAAGTTTACAGCTCCGGTGATAAAAAATGACGAAGAACTTAGTAGCCAAGAGGAACTAAGTAGTGCGAAAGTATTTTCTATTGCAGATGTAAAAGGAAATGACTTGGTTAATGCGAAAGATATAACACAGGCTTTACAAGGTAAAATTGCTGGTTTGGAAATTGTTACATCCAAACAACAGCCCGAAGTTAAACCCCGCACCAACTTTAACGAAACGGCTTTCTTTTATCCACAATTGAGAACAGATGACAAAGGGAATGTGAAATTTACTTTCACAGCCCCCGAAAGCCTGACGCGCTGGAATGTGAAAATGCTGGCACACACGCAGGATTTGTATTTCGGTCAATTCGATACCACCGCTATCACGCAAAAGGATTTTATGGTGCAAATGAACCTTCCGCGCTTTGTCCGCCGTTCGGATGAACTGGTGCTGAGCGCCTCGGTGATTAACCTGACCGACCAGGCTCAGCAAGCCACCGTACAATTCGAAATGATTGACCCGGCAACGAACAAAGTTATTTGCACAAAAACGTCCCACCTCTCCCTGGGGAGAGGGGCCGGGGGTGAGGTACATTGGGAATTAACCGAATTCGCTCCCTACGACCTGGTTATCTGCAAGGTAGTGGCCCGTGCCGGTAATTTCAGCGATGGAGAACAAAAATACCTGCCTGTATTGCCCGACAAGGTGTTGGTTACCGAAAGTCTGCCATTGACCATCCGTGGAAACCAGAAACGGGCATTCACATTCGAAAGCCTGCTGAAAAATGGCGGTAAGGTCGATAACAAAAGCCTGACGGTTGAATTTTCGTCCAACCCGGCATGGTATGCCGTTCAGGCTTTGCCTACGTTGTCAACTCCCGAAAGCGACAA
>DATGXD010000197.1:0-12056 GCA_035299105.1 Paludibacter sp.
TGCCCGTAATCGTTGATCCAGGGGCTTGGTTGGTGTGTTTGTTTGAACCCCTTGATTTTGTCGTCGGTATAAACATATGCCCAACCGTTGCCCATGTCACCTGTTTGCGGTGTCCAGAAGTTCATTCCCCATGGCAAGGCAATGGCCGGGTAGGTGTTGCCGGTGGACAAGGACTTCTTCGAAAGCGAGCCAACCAGCGTGTTCACATAGTCCACAGGCGATTTGGCGGTCTGGGCATTCAGGTTCAGGATGCCGGTCAAGGCACAAGCCAGTAATAGTATTTTGATTGAAATTTTCATCCTTATTATTTTCAATAATTGATTTTAGCGCAAACTTAGTCGCCCGACATTAATAAATTCATTAATAAGCCATTAATCCACCCGTAAAATAATGGTTCGGCGCGATTTTAGACCGGGGCGGGCATTATTTTTCCATTAATCCAATTCAATAAGCGGCAAGGCATTTGTTAAATCATGATTTTGCAAGTGTAGACATCGTGTTTTGTGAATATCCCTACAATGTAGACCCCGTGGAAACCAAGCGGATAATTCTCGGTTTGCTTCGTTGTGTTTTTCAGCAAAAGGAGTTTTCCTTCCGGGGTAAATATCCTGACAGACTCGCCCCCCTCAAAACCGCCGATGCTTAAGTTTGTGTTTGTTGCTGCTATCTGGAATTTTTTTTTTGCGGCAACGGTTTTGACTCCCGTTCCGCTAGCTTCGCCGTACAACCCAATCTCCGAGAATTGGAGATATTCGGAACCGGACGAGGAAAATACCTTGAGCGTGTAATACTGGTAGGGAAGGGGATTTGCAATGCCGAAGGCTGTCCCAACCTTATCTTCTTCGGGAAGGTTTGGGTTGCATACTGAATCGATGCCGGTCCAATTCACAGCATCGTTCGAGCCATACAGCACCCATTTGTTCGGATTTCGCCCGTTGTTGGCGCTGTTGTCGGTTCCGGTGTAAATTACATATCCTTTCAGCGTTACCGGCTTTTTCATTGTCCACGCAATGGTTGCCGGAATGGTATTGGTCTGGAACATGGTGGAAGTGCTGCCGTCCAAAACCAGCGAGCATTGTTGAGTGCCGGAATTGTTTGTGGTAGCAATGGCAGCTGTTCCCGTAACCGATTTGTCGATAACTTGGTCGTTAAGGGAAGTTTGGCTTAGCAAGGTATTTAAATCCACAATATTTCCGGTTGGAGTGTTGCTGTTTTCAACCAGATCGGGAGGGTTGACTGTGGTGAAATACGACCTGTAACTCGGTACAGTTTCGGTAACAAGTTCCCCGTTCACCACCGTGATTTTGTACGTGTCGGGGTCGGCAAAAATCACCTTCACATTGCTTGTTGCAGACGTAACGCCGGTGTAACTGATTCCCGATTTACTTACGTTAGCGCTCGAATTGCAAACCAAAGCCAAAGGCGCCTTTATCATATAATAAAAGGTTGAAATGGCGTTGTAGCAATGATGCGCCGTTTGAACACAATCGCTTTTCAGGGTTGATGCCGAAAACATGGGAACCACATCATTCTGGCATATGCTGTTGGCATCGGCCAGGAGCATGAACTTCTTGCCATCCATGGTTATTTTCAAAATGGTGGATGTTTCATTGAAATCGCCGATGTTTGTTTTCCCGGTACTATAATTCACATCGTCCTCGTGGGTGTGAAGCACATCGAATCCAACTCCCTGGAGCGTGAAACCCTGCCCTGTATGTAGTTTGGCGTATTTGCAGTTGGGATAATAGGTGTTGAAAACCTGCTTCATTGGCACGGTGCTGACAATATCGTAACCGGAACTCATCACCCGGTATGAAGGGAAATTAAACAACACCCCCTCCACGTTCAAGGCATCATGGTATTTTGTGATAAATGGATAAGCCATGTACACATGGTCGCCATGGGCATGCGAGAAGAACCATGCCCGGATATTGATGGCAGTGCCGCGTGCTTGCCCGGTAATCCGGTACATGAAGTCCATTAAACCGTCGATTGCCGCGTTGCTGCATTGGCGTGGATGGCCGGCATCCACTATAAACAAACTGTTGTCGGCTAATTTTATGATAATCATTGCACCGCAGTCCAATTGCCAATAATCCGTTAATGAAAATGTGTGCACGCCCTGCGTGTAATCCAGGCTGTAAAGATAAAATTCGGTTTTACCGGTTCCTTGAGCCGTAGCGTCCAGGTTTGCAAGCAATGTCCGGGTGGAGTTGTCCTGGATAATGCGAACCTGTTTCAGTGAATTGCTGAAATACAGGTAATACAACTTGTTGTTGTACGACAAGGTGTAAAATACATTCGAATCAATCGTCCTGGACGAAATTTGTGTAAACCCACTCCCAAGCAGTGTTTGAACGTAATTGTTGAACGTGGTGGAAGTAGTCGAACCGATAACGACTTCTTTGGAGTCTTCGGGCGTGGTCGCGTCCCGGTCTACGGCCAATCCCGGTCCTGCATTGTACACGGTGCTACAAATGGTGCCTTCGGGATAATCGGCCAAACCCTCGAAGGGGATCGGAACGCCCGAAGTAGCGTTGTTTGCTTGGGCTGCTTGGGCATTTCCACGAAAAGCCAGGCAGAAAGATAAGAGTAGGAGCAAGTATGTTTTTTTCATTGGTTGATTTTTTTTTCAGGTTATGTGTTTTGAACGCAAATGTAATTTTATGGCGTAAAGCAGTGCATTAATTTTCCATTAATTTGAATAAAAAAGTAATTTAATTGGAGAAAAAGGTATTTATGGCATTACTTCAGCATTAATCCAAGCTTATTAGTTGGAAATTATTCCCTAAAATTCCAATAATATATTTACTTGCCGGATGTGTTGAGTTGAGCACTCATGGTAAGTTTATATGGAGTTGCTACATATTTACGTATTATCTCCAACACGATTGATTCCATTATTGCATAGCATTCCTTGTTAGGATGACACCCATCCTTGGAATACTTTAATGGCATTCCATTTTTCTCATCTTTCAATGCCGAATGATAATCGACGTATGGAATCCTGTTTTGGTCGGCATAGGCTTTTATCATCTTATTAAGTTCGATAATTTCATTAGCTGGCGATAATTCTTTGTGCCAGTTGAAAGAAGATGCTGGCAGTACCGATGCCACAATTGGTTTAATATGATGATATTTAGCCAATTCGCACATTGAGATAATGTTTTGCAAAATATGTTCCTTCTCAATTTTTCCATTATTCTGTGCCAGATCGTTGGTTCCGGCGCTAATCACCGCTATTTGAGGTTTCAGATCGATGACATCGGCTTGAAAACGTACCAACATTTCAGAACTTGTCTGCCCGCCAATCCCCCGGTCTACGAATTCATTGTTTTTGAAGAATGCCGAGTCAGCTTTTATCCATCCTTCAGTAATTGAATTACCCATAAAAACTACTTTGGGAGGTTTCACTATTTTCCGGTTTTGTCCAGCGTACCGATTGAATTTTGCCCAGTCGGTATTCCATTTTTCTTTTTTCTGCATCTCTTTAAAAATTTTTTCGAATTTCCCATAAATATCCGAATAGGTTGCAATAGCAATACTATCAGGCGATTGAGCACTCACGTTAAGGGTTAGAATGAGAAATAACGAGTATACAATGGTTTTTTTCATGATTTTTTTATATCCCCTAAATCCCCATTGGAGGATTTAGGGGAAGTTTTTTTAGTTGATAATAATTTTTTTAGTTTCGATAATGCCTTTATTTTTTATCACAACAATATAGATACCGCTATCGGGTGTATCTATGTAGCTATAAGTCGAATTCAATGACTTTTCTGCAACTTTCGACCCTACAATGCTATATACCACCACTTTAACATCGTTGAGTGTTGCTGATTTACAATATACTCCAATCTGGTGATTGCCATTGGAAAAAATAAACTGGTCGATGTTTTTTATTCCGGAATCTGTTCCTGAAGTTTTTGACCGGTTCATATCTTCAGTAGGATTCTTTATTGCATTGCTTTTTGCTGGACCATTAAGGATTTTTGAAAAGATCAAATTTATAGTTGAAGTACCCGAAAGTGAAACCACAACATTATCCGATACCGTTGCCACCGGATCATAACGATAATCGTAAACGACATCGCAAAAATCCTGCTTGTCGGTAGATGTGGCTGTGTAAGTTGACCCTGCAACCAATAAAGATTGAACACGTGAGGTTTTCAACATATTACCTTCTGCATCCTTGTAATTTATGGTAACATCCCTGTACAAATCCCAAAGCAAAACAGGAATCGGTGCATAAGCAGTATGTATTTTCCAGACTTGCTGAGAGCCATCGTTTATTGCAAAACCCAAACCTGCATAATAGCTCGCGGTTGCCAGGTTGGTAACCGTGGCATTGGCCCCATTAATTTTATTGGCTCCAACATTGGCAGCAGGAACAGCTCCTTTCACTTTTATCGTGTCGCAGGCAGCATTCCCGGATAATGTGCCACCCGAGTTTTTTACTCCTACAATCCGGCCTACATTAGAGCTGGTGGAAGATGACAACGAAATTCTTCCTCCAACGGTTACGCAATTCTGAACTGTCGATCCGGTTATAGCTCCTGCTATGCCTCCAAGGTTGGCGGATGTTGAACCTGTTCCGGTAATCTTGGCTGAGGCAATACAATTGCTGATAGTTCCCCCGTTTGATTCCACCCTCGCGGATATACCTCCGGCGTAATTTGCCGCCACAGTAAGGTTGACACCTGTAGCATAGCAGTTACTAATGGAGCAAGGGCTTGTCCCAAGAGGTCGTACCGAACCGGTAATGCCTCCGGCATCGCCACCCGTCGAGGTGCAGCTGCTGTTCTTCACCCCAACCTGGCTGATGGTAGTAGCTTTTATCTCACCCGTTAGGATGCCAAGCCTTCCGGCTCCCGCAATCTGGCAGCTGTCGATAAGCAGATTCTTGATTGTAGCTCCTTCGCAGTAGCCGAAAATACTCATGTCATAACTCGTTGTGCGGTTGGTTACAATCAGTTTCTTGATTGTATGTCCCCCGCCATCAAACATACCTTTGAAACGGAGTGCATCTCCATCGCCGCTTCCATATTCGCCTATAGGCCACCAGGTTGTACTGCTGTAACGCGAAGGAAAAACATAACCCGTAAAATCAAGGTCGTTCATCAAAATGAAATTGCTTGTACGATAGTTGCGAATCTGATCGAATTGATTTATAGTAGTAATCTGGAATGGATTGCTTTGTGTACCGCCACCTCCGGCAAAAGGACTTTGCCATACGAATGTAGGATAAGGTGCATAAAAAGTGTTTATTCTCCAAATCTGCCCTGTTGTTTCGTTTATTGCAAAATTCAATCCTGAATAATAACTGACTGTTGCTAAATTAATCGTTGTTGCATTCTGACCGTTCTTTAAGGTTGCACCAATATTAGTTGTAGGCACGGCACCATTCACTTTCATTGTATCGCTGGCAGCATTGCCTGTTAAATATGCACTGCTGTTCAAAGCTCCCACAATTCGATAAATATTCGTACTTGCAGATGTAGTTAAAGATAGACTACCCCCCACAACTACGCAATTCTGAACATAAGTGGTTGAACCTGTCAAATATCCGGCAATACCTCCCAGGTTAGCCGAAGTTGAACCTGTTCCGGTAATCTTGGCTGATGCCCAACAATTTACGATGGTTCCCCCGCCCGATTCTACTCTTGAGGATATGCCTCCGGCGCAGTTTGCCGCCACAGTAAGGTTTACGCCTGTAGCATAACAATTGCTTATGGAGCAAGGAGTTGTCCCAAGTGGCCGGACGGTTCCGGTAATACCTCCCGCATCACTACCCGTAGAGGTGCAACTGCTGTTCTTCACCCCAACCTGACTGATGGCAGTGGCTTTTATCTCACCCGTGAGGATACCAAGCCTTCCGGCTCCGGCAATCCGGCAGCTGTCGATAAGCAGATTCTTGATTGTTGCTCCTTCGCAATAACCGAAAACACTCATATCGTAACTCGTGGTCTGATTGATTGCTGTCAAGTTCTTTATTGTATGTCCCCCGCCATCGAACACTCCCCTGAAGCGTCTTACATCACCATCGCCACTCCCAACTTCTCCTATCGGGTTCCAAATGTACTTCGCACAATAATCCCTGAAATCAAGGTCGTTTGCCAACAGGTAGCACTTATCCCTAAAGTTTCTTATTGCCGAAAACTGTTCCACGGTCTTGATTATAAACGGATCGGATGAGGTGCCGGTTCCACCGCTAAAGACATTGGCTCCGTTTCCTGTCATGTAAACCCTAAGCAACTCGAAATAAGAGGGGGCATCCAACAACACTATTGAGGTGTCAAGCAGATTGATTTGTGATACTACATTCTTGTACCAGGTGGGTGTTTTCAGGATATTTCGGAACCAGTGGAAACTTATACCGCCACGAGAATGAATCCTGCTGATGATGTTCTGGGCTGCCGTGGCAGGGTCGTTGTCATTCAAATCCACATCCGATTTCAGTATAGGCATATTGTTACGGATGGATGCCGGCAATGAAGAAATGGTTTTCTGTGGCACTATTCCATTGGGACTGAAATACGAATAACAATTCAAACCAGTTGTATCCATAGCCGGAGCATTGCCATCGATGACGAAGCCTGTAATTGAAAGTCCCCATTTGTCGTAATACGTCTTGCAATGGTTTTTCCAAGCATCCAGTCCCGAAGGAAGCCCTGAAATATCGCGTGGTGTTTGCAGCATGCCCGGCATCAGGTATCCAGCCCCGTTGTCGGATGCAGCAAAATAATCGTTTGGGGTAGCGGTTTGCCTGTAGTAATGCAGCACGTGTGGTATTCGTTCCTGCAGCACAGGGCTGATGCACCACATCAATGGAACGCTTCCCCGGTTTGTGTCATCCCATATGCTGTATGTTTTCTGCGAAACCCACGAGGCAGCATCGTAATCACCCACATAGAAAATCATGATATCTTTTTTCCCCGCTAGATTCACTTTCCCTTCTTTTGTCAGCAAGCCGCGTTGTAACAAATCATCGTGCGATGCCCATGACTGTGGATACGAGCCCTGAAGCGGGAAATGTTGCCAGAACGAAGCGTTCGCCAATGCTCCGTATCCGATGGCATCCGCATCCTCAAAGGCGTTGTAGGCACTAATTATTTTAGCGAACTCCCATTCGGTATTTACATCCGTATGGCTGCCACCGTTGCGGGTGGTGTACTTCCATGCCCAGGCAGGGAAACCTCCTATATAGCACATCTTCCCGCCGGGATTGTTCTGCTGGTAAGCCAGCAGGAGCATCTCTTTCAGGGTTGCCAAATCCGTCCCTACCGTTTGGGAGGCCTCGTCGGTGGCTGCTTCATCTCCCCAGGGTGATAAATCAAAGAAAAAACCTTTCTTGCTTACAAAGAAATCGTGGTTGGAAAGGGTGTGGTGGTTGCGAACCGAGGCGGTGGGGTTCGTTTTCCAGTACTGGTCGATATAATATGCGGCAAACTCCGTATTGCACAATCCTGTCTTCATGTATTTCTCTATAAACCAGATATAGGCATCGTTCTTCTTTGAGCCGCTACTCGCCCTGGTTGTTCCAGGGATGGTTCCGCTGCCCGTGAACATTGAACTTCCATCGGTATTCACCAGCCATTTCCTAACTGGCAGTTGTGGTCCGTTCAAAACAAGCCTCGAATACAGGCTCGTTGAAGTCAAATCGTAGCGTATGGCTATCAGGCTGTCGATGCCAGCTACCGCTGAGGCCACGTTGCTTGTTGAGGCCACATTTGGGTCATAAACCACGGCTCCTTTAACATAAGGTCTGTACGCGGTTATCAAGGCTTCGAGAGTGGAGTAAACCACCGTGTCCCTTCCATTGAGCCACTGTCCTGCCTGCCTGTACTTGTCCCACCAGTAACTGTCCACGTTCTTGGTTCCCGACACGATAAAATTGACAAATAAATTGGGTGCATCGCGGTTCACTATCCCTTGCAGGGTGGCAACCGTGTGGACATCATCCCATGCCGTGTTTTTCCCGGCCTCGGTCGATAAGGAGGTGCTTAACGTGTAGCGCAGATCATAAATCCCTATGGTCTGGGCTTTTAGGGTGAGATTGCCTTGCATTAGTAATGAGACAAGAAGAATTGTCTTCGTTAGGAGTGATTTGTGTTTCATTTTTTCTTCATTTTTAGTTATTAGACTTTTTTATTCGGCCTTTATTCTATTTTTCCTATTTCAGGAGAAGAGAAAACTGAAAGTGTCAGAATTAACCAACAGAAAAAAAACGAGATAAGGTTTACAAAACGGGTATTTTTGACAATTCAAAATTGAAGGTGGAGAATACCTAACCACAAACCATTTGATCTTGAGAAATTTTGTTTATTTATGAACTTAAAATGACAAGTAGTTACAAGCAATTAGTTACGAGTTACAAGTCTGTTTATCTGATTGTTGGCAACAAAAAGCATATCGTTAATTACGACCACTTACTTACCAACTATTATTTTACAAACTTCGCTGTCTGTTTCTGATTCTTGCTTGTATATATTTCCGCAATATAAATACCTGAAGCAATCGAATTGATATTAATTAATCCGTTATTAGGTGTTTCGAGGCATTTTTTTCCTGATATATCGTAAATACTCGCATTTGTCCAATCACCAATGATTTTAAGGTTGTTATCAGACAATAAAACCAATCGGATATCATCTCGCTGCATAGTCGGATTTTTCACATCGCTCAAATAATCTACCAAACTGCTTGGTACCAACTCCGTATCACCCGAAGGAATTTTATAATAGAAATGAAGGCTGCAATTATACAATGGGTAGGATTTCCCATAGATGACCCCATCTTTATCTCTTGGTTCATAATCGGGATGTAGTGTACTTACACCAGCAGCTCGTTCGTAAATAAAATTACCTTTTGCATCTTTTGCATCTAAATCAACATATTTATAAAATGATTGATACGGATCGCTATCTCGCAGGTTACCATGACTACTTGTTTCCAATCCACCGTAAGCCACTTCAATATCGCCTATAAATGCACTTGAACAAGTTATCTGTACACTCTCCTCGTTATCAAGTAATTTCACCGACGAAATGGTTTTTGCTGTTCCATTATCTTTTACTACAAATCCATAATTCGTTACTTTTTTTATTACCAATGAATCGAAAACCAAGGGTTTAACCGGAACGAGATAATCGATTCTTAGCGTTCTATCGCTTGTTTTAGTAATCTTTTTAGGTTGTAGGGGCATAAATTTTTCGCCTTGGATAAACGTTTTGTAAAACACTTTGCCCAGCATTTCGCCATACCAGCGGTATCCATTAGGGTCTCGGTGTCCATTGGCTCGACCAGTTACCATATACACAGGACCGGCACAAACCATATCGGGTTCTTGGTTCGATGCTTCGAGTTGAGCCATGGCAATGCCCTGTTCAAATCCTACAATCCATTTTTCTCCTACTTGATACGTGATAAATAATGGTTTGTTGGGTTGACAGTATTTTTGCATAATATCGGTCTGCATGTAATTTTTCAAGGTTAGCAACAATGCTTTGTAGCCATTTTTATCGGTTACATTATTGGCCCCAGGCGACAATCCCTGTGTGTTGGATGTATAATTTGATTCTCCCTGCATCCAAAATGTAGCAGGGCAAGATATATTATAATGATTCTTTGCCGCAATGGCAGCTCCGTTATTAATCGCGCTTATTATATTGTCATACAAATGCGGTGTATTTGTTGATTGTTTTGAGCATTGTTCGATGGATGCACCCGGATAACCGCAAGATGTTGCAATAATGGATACTTTGTCAGTTAATTTTTGTTGGATGTGATTAGCGGCTCCAATAATGGCATTTTCGCATTTTGCTCCATCAGTAGTATTTTTCACAAAGGGTGTTCCTTGATCAGTAAAAGTGGGTGAAGCAAAAAGAGGACTTAGCGTAGTTAAATTCTGGTTGTTGAAATTAATAGCAAAATTGCTCCCTATCATATAATTATTGGGTATCGGTTCATTCGTAATTGGAGGCCATGACTGTGTACCTGCCGAAAGACTTTGACCATACATGATCAAATGCCAAAAATCGGTAAGTACATTGGGTGTCAATTCACTATCCTGATAGGCTCCCATAGCCACTTTATCGCTTGGACGCAACTTGTTGCGTTGGTCGGTAGTCAGGACAAACCCTGGCAAAGTATATAGGCTTGCCAATGAGAATAATCCGGAGGAAGGCAGACCTTGTTGAAGGGCAGGATTGACCGTTGGGGTTAACAGTTTACATGTAGGAGTTGTACCACCGTTATCGTGAATCGAATCCAACATTTCTTCGGGTGCGAATGTAACTCCCGCTACAAGTGAGTCTTTCGCATCGTACAATTGATTCCCCACAATGCTTTGACGTGGGATAAAGGTAGCACCGTTTGCCAAGCCCTTGTCTTTATTATTCCCGGAAAGGATTGAATTGTATAATTTTGCCTGGGATGAAGCATCTGCGTAAATTCCACCATAATTGCTTGTATTTACCGATCGGTTGTGTGTGATTGTAGAACTTATAATATCTGCTTTGGCTGCCATATACAAACCTATTGCACCCACATTGGTAATAGCCGAATTGCCAAAAATTGTGCAATTTCCAATCAGCATGTATGTTGACAAAGTGATATAGATTCCTCCTGCTTTCGAGGGAGCTCCGGTAGTGCTGTTGCCATATATCGACGAATTTAAGAGACAGATGTAGGGAGAGCTAATTACATACAAACCTGCACCATCGGTTCCCGATTGATTTCCGGATATTACTGAGTTTGTTATTATTCCTCCTGACGAATAGGCAATATATAGACCTGCAGCATTCGTTGCACAAGTATTGTCCGATATAACCATCTTATTCATGGTAAAAGGAACGCTCGTAAGATATACCCCGCCTGCTTGTCCGGTAGTTGCAACATTTTTTCGAACAATAGTATTACTCATATTCGCGGTGGTCATCTCAATATCACAGCCTGCACCTTTAGTTGCTGTATTTTCTTCAATGATGCAATTTTCAATGTTTATCACCCCGCTTTTCATAGCATAAACTCCGCCACCCGAATTCTGGGCAAAGGTTACAGAGTTTATAATAGTTCCGCTTGTCCCCGTAGCCATTCCATCACGAATAGTCAAGCCTGAAAGCGATACCATTTTTCCGGTAGCAGTAGTTGCAGTAATGGCAACCACGTGAAAAGAATTATTAGTTTCGTCAAGTTTCCCACTCAAAACCGTTGGATAAACTTGCGGATTTGACACGGCAGAGCCATCCGCAGCATCGGCTGGATAACCTCCTATCAATGTGATGTTCTTTTTTATTTCAAAACATTTGTCCTTTGTAGTATTGGTTCCATTGGTTAGAAGTATTTGTGGAATGTATGTTCCTTCGGCAATACAAATTGTGTCGCCATCAATTACTTTACTTAGTGCATTATGAAGAGTAGTTGGTGCAGACCATGAAGTCCCCGAATTTGCATCAGTTGTTCCGGTAGTCTTTACATACCACTTTGTCTGCGAGAACGATTGTAATGACGTGAATATCATTGCAATGTAGAATACGACGTTTGTTTTTCTCATAATTTGATATTGGGTATTAATTCCATCTTTTAGCTATTCGAGAGTTGCTGTTCCCCGAATTCAACGACTGGGCGCTGAACGAGTCGAAGCACAAATATTACAACCAGCAATGCAAGTGATGTGGCTGCCGCCGCCAGCCAAAAATACCGGAAATGCGAGAAATCGTAATGCTTCACGCCATGAACAAGTGTTTTTTGGGATTCGATAAGCCAACCGCTTATCACATCCTGAACGCCCGCCCCTATATAACTGGCAATCCCTATCACGCCAATTGCCATTCCGGTAGCTTCATTCGGTGTAATGTCAACGGCCATTAGCCCTCCAAGGAAACAAATCAGCGCACCGATGGAAATTCCAAACACAACCATGCTGATTACGTCAACCACCAAACTGTTCGGGGTTAAAAGGAAAACCCCGAGGGCAACAAGGTTTAACAAGGATAGCAGCATGGCCATCAAAACGCGGTTTCCCTTGAATAATTTGTCCGAAACCACGCCCGACG
>DATGXD010000198.1:0-10459 GCA_035299105.1 Paludibacter sp.
AAGCGACAATGCACTGAGCCTATTCACAGCGTATTATGCCAATTCGTTGGCGGGATTTATTGCCAATTCCAACCCGAAAATTGTGGCCACATTCGCCCGCTGGAAAAATTCGGCCGGTAGTCGCGAAGCCTTGCTGTCGAACTTGCAGAAAAACACCGAACTGAAAAACATGTTGCTCGAAGAAACGCCCTGGGTGATGGCTGCAAAGGACGAAACCGAACAAAAACGGCAAATCGCCCTCTTGTTCGACCTGAACATGCAGAAGAATCAGGCTGAAACTTATTTCCAAAAGCTGTTGAAATTGCAGAATGCCGATGGCAGCTTTTCGTGGTTCGAAGGAATGTCCGGCAGCCGCTACATAACCCAGGAGATATTGCTGGACATGGCACGGTTAAATAAAATGACGGGAAAGTCGGTAGTAGGTAGTCAGCAGTCGGTAGTAAATTCTGCCCTGACTTATCTTGACCTTGAAATATCGCGTGATTTTGCCGAACTGAAAAAGTACAATCCGAATTACCAGAAAGAAAATTGCACCGGCAATATGCAGCTGTTTTACCTGCATGTGCGGTCGGAATATCCCGAAATCCCCTTACACGAATCGGCAAAAGAGGCTGTGAAATATTATACGGCACAGTCGGAGAAATTCTGGACTGATTATACTTTGTACGGCAAAGCCATGATGGCAACAGTAGCCAAACGAAATGGGAAAACGCAGGTGGCAACCGATATATTGAAATCATTGAAAGAAAACGCGTTGAAAACCGACGAGTTCGGCATGTATTGGGCACGGAATTCGGCAGGGTATTTCTGGAACGAACGGCCGGTGAATGTGCAGGCGGCTATTATTGAAGCATTTACTGAAATATCAGGGAATTCACCCGATATCGATGAAATGAAAATATGGCTGTTGAAACAAAAGCAAACCCAACGTTGGGATTCGCCCATAGCATCGGTCAATGCCGTTTACGCCCTCTTGCTTCGTGGTAGCGACTGGTTGCAAAACGTTGGCAAAGTTGACATGAAAATTGGGAACAAAACCCTGGAATCCCAAACTACCGAAGCCGGAACGGGCTATTTCAAGGAAAGCATTCCGGTGGCTGAAATCCGTCCCGAAATGGGGAATATTATTGTATCAACTATTGGGGGCGCGACTCAAAGTCGCACCCCCAATAGCACTAACATTGGTTGGGGCGCCATGTACTGGCAATATTATCAGGAACAGGATCAGATTGAAGCACAGGGAAGTGCGCTGAAAATCACTAAAAATTTGTTTAGGAAGAGTGGTGCCTCAATGGTTCCGGTGGGGCAGGTTCAGTTGAAAAAAGGGGACCGGGTAGTGGTAAGGCTGGTTGTAACCACCGACCGCAACCTGGAGTTTGTGGCGCTGAAAGATTTGCGGGCTTCATGTTTCGAGCCTGTTGAACAGCGCTCTGGCTGCCAATGGAAAGAAGGGGTTTGTTATTACCAGACTACCAAAGATGCTTCCACACAGTTCTTTTTCAGCTTTTTACCCAAGGGGAATTATGTCTTCGAGTACGAAATGTGGGCAAATAATGCCGGCACGTTCACCAGCGGGATTGCCTCTGTCCAATGCCAGTATGCGCCCGAATTTGTGAGCCATACCGGTGGGCAAAAGATTAATATTGTTCCCTGAATTTATTTCAATACCCGGCTTAAACCGTATCTTTGCACGCAAAATCGCAAAATAATTGAACACAAAGACACAAAGCCGCAAAATTTATCTGAACAAAAGAATTATTCGTGTCTTTGTGACTTCGTGTTTGAAATTTAATTTATGGCTATTGATATAATTGGTTTTCTGTTACTCGGCATTGCAGCCGGCGTTCTGTCCGGCTTATTCGGCATTGGTGGGGGTATCGTGATGGTTCCCTCGCTTATTGTTATTTTTGGCATGGACATACTCGATGCCAATGCCACCTCGCTGGCCGCCATGCTGTTGCCGGTAGGGATTCTGGGTGTTTGGGCGTATTACAAAGCCGGTTTCATCAATGTGAAGGAATCGTTGTGGATTTCGCTGGGTCTTTTCCTTGGTTCATTTATCGGTGGTGAGTTTGCGGTGAATATCAGCCAGTCGCTGTTGTCGAAGTTGTACGCTGCCATACTGCTTTACGTTGCGCTCAGCTATTTCGACATATATTCGTATTTCAGAAAAAACAAAACGCCAAAACCCCTCCGCGAGAAAGTCAGCGCAAATTTTGGATCGTATATTTTAGTGGGTGTCGCAGCAGGTGTCTTTGCCGGGTTGTTCGGTAAAGGCGGCGGTCTGGTCATAGTGCCTGCCCTGGTTGGGATTTTCCATTACGATGCCAAGGCTGCCGCGGCCACTTCATTGGCGGCTTTGCAACTGCCGGTGGGTTTGCCCAGCGTGATCATTTATGCCCAGAATGGCCATTTGAATTTAATGAATGCCGCCCTTATTGCCCTTGGAATTGTGGCAGGGGTTTTCCTTGGTTCGAAAGTGGGCATGAAACTTCCCGCCGCGGCATTCAAAAAAATCTATGCTGTTTTCCTTACCGTGGTGGCGGTGTATATGGTGGTGAAATATTTATAAAACCGCTGGCCCCCTAAAGGGGAACTTTATTAGTATTGTTTATTACAAGGCACTCCTAAAAACCCCCGCTACCACGTGATTGTATCGCATGGGAAGGTAAACTAATATCATGTTGGTTTTGCCACACGATGCAATCGTGCGGCAACGTAGGTATTGATATTTGATAATTCGAACAAAAACCAAAAACATAGACATAATAAAATATATGAAACGAACAAGGCAAAATTTAATCCATTTAGACCCACAGGGGATGTAGTTAAATTCTGTTTTGTGAGTTCCACGTGACAACTAAGTAAGTGGTCATAATTAACGATATGTTTTTTGCCGCCAATAATCAGGTAAACAGACTTGCAACTACTTATAAAATAAATTATAAACAGATGAAAAATTTAATCCAAACTTTAGTATTGCTTTTTCTGCTTAGTTCTACCAGTGTTTACAGCGAGAATCCAATTAATGAAATCAATGTATCCGATAGTCTGTCAAATAAAAAAGAGAATACAGGTGCTTTTGAACTAGGCATAGTTGTTGGAGAAGAAGGAATAGCAAAATTCAAAACAAACTTTATATATTGTTTTCCAATTAATTCCAATCTTTCTTGGGGTATTGGAACTGGCTTGCATTTATACTATCCAGATTATTTTTTAATTCCTCTATTTGCCAATTTCAAGGCTAATTTATCTGCTTTATCTGCGGATAAAACCAGTCCCTATTTTTCTGTTAATACAGGTTACTATTTGCTTAGCAACTCTTATCATGGATTTCTTTTTAATCCAGCACTTGGAGTGAGCTTTAAAAAATCAAAAGGTAAGTCTCTATATGTTGGGATAGGCTATGATATGTGGATTGTCAATAGGGTTTACTTTACGCCTTTTCGTGATTTAGTACATGGCTTAACGGATAATGGGCTTTTTAGTGTGAATTTTGGCTTGTCTTTCTAAATAAAAGAGATAAGCCCCCTGCTACCGAACAATTATTCTTTCGGGGCGGGGCTGTTAAGTTCTGCATTGTTTTATCTCTGCAAGTTTATTAAACTTCTCATTCGGGTATGTTCAACCACATGAGTGCGTTTTTATCAAACGGCCAACCCTGAAAAGGGATGAATGTGCGTAGTTATGCATAAAATGCATGGATGGGGGCAACTCACTTCGGGGTTGTTTCCTTCGGTTTGCATTCCAACCACGGGTTGCAACCGTGGCTAAGCACATTCAACTTTCTGTAGTTGCATATTCTCTCTCCTCTCTCTCAGCTATGAAGTTTTCCAATCAGGTTTCTTCTCGATAAAAAGAGAGGGGTTGGGTCAGTCCCCCTTTAGGAGCTTAGGGGTTTTTAAGCGATGTCCTTCTCTATCTCCTTCACCACCAAACTTGCTATCGTCATACCGAACATGGCTGGCATATACGATGTTGTGCCGTTTATTTTGGCTTTCAGGCTGCACCATTCGTGGTTGACCAAATCCGGGTCGCCAGGCCCTTCGATTGCTTTCGGGCACATACATTTTTCGGTACCGCACGCAGCATTTTCGCCTTTGTTTTTCAACAATTCATCGCTGTAAACACATAGGAACTTTTTGTTTGTCCCGCCCAGCTTTTTCAAGCGGCTACGCAGTGCCGCCCCCAGCGGGCAGCCCTGCACTTTCCAAAATTCAGCCACTTTTATTCGTGTAGGGTCCATTTTCAATGCAGCCCCCATCGACGAGAAGAACACGGCATTGGTCTTGGTGGCCTCCTGGATCAAATGAACCTTATTGGCTAAGCTATCAATCCCATCAATAATAAAATCGTAGTTATCCAGGTTGAACGATTCGTATGTTTCCGGGCTGTATATTTTTTGTAAAGCCGTGATTTCTGCTTTCGGGTTAATCTCCAGGAGTCTTTCTTTCAGTACTTCGGTTTTCACTTTCCCCACGGTTTTGGTGGTGGCCATCAACTGTCGGTTGACATTCGTCACACAAACCCGGTCCGAATCGACAATAGTCAGATGGCGGATTCCCGAGCGGACCAGGCTTTCGGCACACCAACTGCCCACGCCGCCTATTCCAAAAATAATAACGCGTTTCTCAGATGCTTTTTCTATAAAACTTTTCCCAAGCAGCAATTCTGTGCGCTGGAAAATTCCTTTTTCAATTCCCATTCAAAAATTATAAAAACATTAAACTTTTCCAAAGTCCTAAACTTTGGAAAAGTTATCTAATCAATTTCGTATATAACACCGTGTCCTTAAATATGCTTCCCGTTCATAGTTATCCCAGATACCCACGGCGTTCACATTCGTTTCGAGTTGCCCGGTGGTGATGGCAACGGGAATGTTTTTCTGGATGGCCACTTCGTTCATGGCGGTATAGTACAGCGAATGGATTCCCTTGTTCTGCCAATCGGGATGTACGCCATTGAAATACAGGTCTATCGTGTCGTATTTTTTCAGGGCTTTCAGGATATGGATAAACCCGAAAGGGAACAACCGGCCTTTTGCTTTCTGGAATGCTTTTGAAAGCGATGGGAAAATAATCCCAAATCCAACCACATCGTTTTTTTCGTCTAAAATGAAGCACAGCAATTCTGGCCGGGCAAATCCAAAATAAGCATTCGTATAGTAATGTATTTGTTTTTCGGACAGTTCCGTGAATCCGTACAGGTTTCTAAACGCAATGTTCAGCGTGCTGAAAAACTTCGGAACTAATGGAAGAGTTGCTTTTTTGCTTTCGGGGATAAACGTTTTCAGGTTGTATTTTTGGGCAATCAGCTTGTTAATACGCGCCACTTTCTCGGGGACGGGTTGATTGGCTTTGATTTTATATTGAACCCAATCCACCGATTTTTCAAAACCGTGTCGTTCCATGTGGGTTGGGAAATAGGGGTGGTTGTAAGCGCTTGTGATAGCCGGTTGGTTCTGGAATCCTTCCACCAGCATGCCTTCCGGGTCGAGGTCGGAAAAGCCCAGCGGGCCATGTATTCCCTTCATCCCGCGTTCGTTTCCCCATTTTTCGGCGGCATCAAGCAGTGCTTTCGAAACAGCGTAGTCATCGATAAAAGCAATCCAACCGAAACGAGTCCTTGGGTCATTCCAGCGTTCATTCGCCTTGTGGTTCACGATGGCGACAATACGTCCCACTACTTCATTGTTTTTGTATGCAAGCAAATATGCAGCTTCGCAATGCTCGAACGAAGGGTTTTTATCTTTCCTGAAAGTGTTCCATTCATCGAAAATCAATGGCGGAACCCAATTTTTATCATTTTTGTAAAGTTCGAAAGGGAACATAATGAACTTTTTCATTTCTTTTTTAGAAATGGCTTCTCTGATTTCAATCATAAAAAAGTAAGTGCTATGTGAAAAGGAAGTGAAAATCGGGATTCACCCATTTTGACTGATTAGTATTAATGATTTCTTGTTTATTATTCTGATTTCGCGGCCTTTCAACTGGATAATCCCATCCTTGTCGAATTCGGTCAATACCCGGCTCACGCTTTCGCGGCTGGTGTCGACCAAATTGGCCAGGTCAATTTGCGACAAAGGTAAGGTGAATGTGTCGGACATGAAAATTTTATCGGAAAATTCCAGCAATGCATCGGCCATATTCCCGCGAATTAATTTCTGGGTGCGGTTTGCACACCGCCGGAACGATTCCAGTTCGTTCCGGCAAAGGTCCAGGATGATTTCATGCGAGAATTCCCGGTTCTCATTTAATAGCTTTTGGAAAATATTCACATCGATGAAACAAACTTCGACGTCGGTAACAGCAGTAACTGAATATTGGTTGATCTTGTCGCCGAAGGTGGTGGGCAGCCCAAGGTATGTGGGCGCTTTTACCAGTTTTACAATCTGTTCGTGGTATGGACCCGCCAAATGGATTTTGGCAAGTCCAGTGCGCAGGAAAACCACATTGGTGGAATACATTCCCTGCTTGATAATGGCGTCTCCCTTTTTGAATTTAAGAACCAGGTGGTTTTCAGATAGTTGGTCGAAGCCTCCATCGCTTAGCGTGCTGGCAGCTTTGGAGTTGAAAGGGCAATTTTTACAATCGTTTTGCATGGGGATGGATTTTACAACGTGTGTGCAAATATACAGAATGTGATGCACATCACAAAATAATGTATGGATATGCACAGTGCAAATCTGGTTTTTAATGGGATTTACGCTCTATTTTTGCGGAAATATTTCTTTAATCAAAAATTGAATAGTATGGAAACCACCAAAGAACTATCCCTTGAAGTGCTGCAAAAACAATTGGATGTTTTGCAGAAGAAAGTTTCGAAGCTTGAAAAGAACCGGAAAGACCAGTTGTCGATTGCACTGGTTTCGGGTGATATGGATAAAATCCTTGCAGCAATGATAATCTCACTGGCTGCTGCTGCCATGGACACCCAGGTGAAGATTTTCTTCTCGTTCTGGGCGTTGGCTGCCTTGCGCGACCCGAAAAAGAACCCGAAGGGAAAGGATTTTATCTCCAAAATGTTTGGCATGATGTTGCCGAAAAGCAAAAACCATTTGGCATTATCGAATATGAACATGGCCGGCATGGGCCCGATGATGATTAAAATGCTGATGAAGAAAAAGAACGTGCTGTCGTTGGATGAAATGTTCAAACAGGCCGGCGAACTGGGCATTGAAATCACTGTTTGCGAAATGTCGATGGACTTGATGGGCTTCAAGCGCGAAGAAATCATCGATTATCCGCATTTGCGCTATGCGGGCGCTGCAACTTTCGTGGCCGATGCCGGTGAAAGTGCCATGCAATTGTTTATCTGACCTCCTTGCCCCCAAATGGGGGTTCAAAGACATACTTTCTGAATGTAAGACACTCATACCTTTTAATAAAATTACAAACTTGGTCTTTAGTCCGTCAGCTGACGGATTGGGGGTCTAAAACAACAAAAATTATGACAACCGAAGAATTAAAAAATCTCAAATCGAACTTAGTCGTTGATGCCCGTGGAACCGCTTGTCCTGGTCCGCTGTTGGCAGCAAAGAAAGCCATTGGCGATATTGAATCTGGCGAAATCATGGAAATCCTTTCGGCTGACGAAGGTACGAAAAACGATATTCCACGCTGGTGCGAAAAGGTAGGCCACGAATATCTTGGTTTTTGCGACGAAGACAGCTTTAGCCGCTTGTTTTTAATCAAAGAATAATTTTGATAACCACTAAGTCACTAAGGTCACTTAGAAACACAAAGATTTCAATTTTTTCTTAGTGAAACTTTGTGCCCTGAGTGTCTTAGTGGTAAACTCTTTTACTTATGTCAACTATTATAAATCAATCACCCGCACCCAAATCACCCAAGATTTTGGTTTTTTCCACCGATAAAATCTCCGATCCGGGGATTGACCAGGCTGGTTTGCGTAAAATTCATTATGCTCCTTCCGTTTATGTTATCAGTCTTCCATGCTCCTCGGGCATAAAACCCAAGTGGATTATGCACGCATTGGAACATGGTTTCGACGGTGTGTTTATTGCCGCCGATGGCCATGAGTGCTCCTACAGTTCCCGCTGTGCCGAACATACCAACACCATTGTAGAAACGACCCAGGAATTGATGAAAGAAAAAAATATCAATCCCAAACGGGTACGTATGGCAGCTTTGTGTTCTGTTTGTGCCGAGCCGTTTATGAACCATATGGAAAACTATGGGAAGATTTTGGCAGGATTGGAAGATTGATTTTTTTTAGACATAACAAACAAATACATGTTCATATGTCTATATAAAACTCAACGCTAATAACTGCAAAATACTACTAAAACAAATTTATATCAATGAATACACAAGATAAAAACTACGATGCACTGATTATTGGTGGCGGTATAGCTGGCCAAGAGGCGGCATTAAGTCTTGCTGATATGGGTCATGAAGTACTACTGGTGGATAAAGCTTTGTCTATTGGCGGTAAAATGATTCAGCTCAGCAAGGTTTTCCCTACGCTCGACTGTGCGGCTTGTATTACCACCCCCAAAATGTCGGAAACGGCCCGTCACCCCAATATTACGCTTGCACTCAACAGCGAAATAGATGGTATCACGAAAGAAGGTGATGATTTCAACGTGCAAATTTCGAAAAAAGCCCGTTATGTGATTCAGGAAGATTGTACGGGTTGTGCACAGTGCGAAGCGGTTTGTCCCGAAGTGCGCAGCGACGATTACAATGCTAACCTAGCCGGACGTAAAGTGGCTTATATTCCTTTCAACCTCGCCAATCCGCGTATTGCCACCATCGACCGTCAGGGGCATTCTGCTCCCTGTATCAACGAATGTCCGGGTGGGGTAAAACCTTACGGCTACATTACGTTGGCACGCAACGGGCAATATGAGGAAGCCATGAAGCTTCACCTCGAAGATATACCTTTCCCCGGAAGTTTGGGACGTGCCTGTTACGCTCCCTGCCAGAATGCCTGTACACGTGCCAGCCTGGAAGGTGCGGTGGACATTCGTAAAACCAAACGCTTTTTCGCCGACTGGTATTACGAAAAATACCCCGAAGCTCCCGAAGTGGAAATCAAAAATAAAACCGATAAGAAAATTGCCGTTATCGGTTCCGGTCCTGCCGGAATTACAGCCGCTTACCATTTGGCATTGAAGGGTCATAGCGTGACTATTTTCGAAGCTGCACCTGCTGCCGGTGGTATGTTGCGTTTGGCGTTACCCGAATACCGTGCTCCAAAAAGTGTGGTGGATCGCGATTTGAAAAATATAACCGTTCTCGGAGTAAAAATTGAATGTAATCAAAAAGTCACGGATTTAAAAACCCTCAAAGAACAGGGTTTTGATGCGGTGTTTGTTTCGGTTGGAACGCACGATGCTGTTTCTTCAAAAACAGAAGGTTCAGATTTGAAAGGTGTTGTTGATTGTCTTCATTTTCTTCGCGAAGCCAATATCGGAAAAAAAGAAGACCTGAAAGGCAAGCGCGTGATGGTGATTGGTGGTGGTAACACGGCTATCGATGCTGCACGTACTTCATTGCGTTTGGGTGCTTCGAAAGTGATTGTTGTTTATCGTCGCAGCCGTGAGGAAATGCCATGTTTTGCTCCCGAAATTCACGAAGCGGAAGAAGAAGGTGTGGAAATAATGATTCTCCGCAATCCGGTGAAATACATGGGTGAAAATGGTCAGATCAAACAGGTTCAACTCGTAAAAATGCAGTTGGGTGAAAAAGATGCCAGTGGCCGCCGCAGCCCGGAAGTTGTGAAAGGCTCTGAATACATCGAAAATGTGGATTACGTGATTGAAGCCATTGGTTTGAAACCGTCCACTTCGCCTTTTGCCGGACAAATTGAACTGAATAAAAACGGAACGATTGTGGCTGATAAAAAGACGTTGCAAACTTCTGTTGAATATATTTTTGCCGGAGGCGACACCGTTACCGGAGCAACCACCTTGATTGAAGCTGCCGGACAAGGGAAAAAAGCGGCTTTCTACATGGATAAATATCTCCGTGGTTTGAATATGCTTGATTTCCAGGATGGCGATAAATTGCCGGCGATAGATAAAGCAAAGGTTCTGAGTAAAAGCTATAAAGTGGCTCCTCAGGTGCCGGGTGGCATGATGCCATTGGCGCAGCGTGCAACCAGTTGGGAAGAAGTGGAACAAACTTTCACCGAAGCTGAATTGAAAGCAAGCACCGAACGTTGTTTGGATTGCAGCAATTGTCGCGAATGCCACCAGTGTGTGGCTGCCTGTCCGTCGAATGCCATTGATTTCAGTCAGAAAACGAAAGTGCTGAACACTACTGTAAAATCGGTGATTGTTACTACAGGATATAAACTCTTCCCACCAAGCGGAAAGCCCAACTACGGTTACACGAAATTTGCCAATGTAATTGACTCCATGCAGATGGATCGCCTCATTGCGCCAACCCGTCCGTTCAACAACGTACTTCGTCCCGGCGATGGAAAAGTG
>DATGXD010000199.1:0-1631 GCA_035299105.1 Paludibacter sp.
GGGCGAAATCACAGCCTCGTCGCCTTTCATCCAAATGTGCCGTGTTTCGGTAGGTTCGCCCATGAAATGGCAAACGGCATTTCCTTCGGGAACTTCGAAATAGAAATATGCTTCCATACGGCGGCTGTGGGTGTGTGCCGGCATGGTATTCCAAACGCTTCCAGGAGCCAACTCGGTCATTCCCATTTGCAACTGGCAGGTTTCCAGCACTTGGCAGACCAGCATCTTGTTGATGTTCCGGTGGTTGGCTGTTTCCAGTGAACCTAGTTCCATTACGATGGCATCGGCTTTGGTGATTTTCCGGTCGGGGAACGTTTTATGGGCTGGAGCTGAATTGAAGTAAAATTTGGCCGGATTGGCTGCATCCATGCTTTCGAAAGTAACTTTCCGGTCGCCAGCGCCCAGGTACAAAGCTTCCTTGTAACCCAGTTCGAACACGGTTCCGTCCACGGTGATTTTTCCGGCGCCACCCACATTGTAAGTGCCGAATTCGCGGCGCGAAAGGAAGAATTCCGATTTGAGCGGGTCGATTGCTTCGAGTTCCAGGATTTCGTTTACCGGCATTGCACCACCTACCACCAACCGGTCGAACAAGCTGTAAACCATGTTGGCTTCGTCCGCTGCAAATAAATTTTGAATGAGGAATTCGCTTCGCAGGCGGGCTGTATCGTAGTTTTTTGCATCTTGTGGATGGGAAGCATACCTGATTTCGTAGTTTGTCTTCATAAGTGTATTTTGTGGATTTAATATTTTCCACAAAGATAATACTTATTTTATAATTGGTCGACCAATTGTGGGGTAAATATAACAAACAAGGAATTTGTAACCTGGAGGTGGATTGCCATTGCCGTGCTTCCTTTGTTTTGGATGTGTTAAGCGAAAGGAGATGCTCAATGCAGTTGGAACAACCAGGCCAGGTTGACCGAGGCATTCATATTGTTCGAGGTGTCGAAATAATCGCGTTTGTCGTTCGAGAACACATCGCTCAGGCTGAAGTTAGCCCGTGTGTCGAGTTGGAATACCTGTTTCTGTACGCGGAACAGGTAACCAAAGCCTGCACAAAGCCCGTAGTCGAACGGATTTTGAATCAGAGTGCTGTGTTGTTCCTGGGTGGCATCCGAATTCAGGTTGTAAAGCACTTTTTCGGAAATGAGGTAACTGATTTTCGGTCCCAGGTTGAAGAATAACCGGCCTTTGTCGCCGACGTACAAATGTGTCAGGAATGGCAACTCGATGTAATTAAGTTGGCGGGCATATGAACCGCCACTTTCGGCCCATCCCCGTTGCGAGTAATTTAATTCTATTTGCATGGCTACATTTTTTTCGGTTATGTACCTGAGAACCAACCCGCCATTGTATCCGGGCAGGAAGGATTGGTCTACAGACGGGTTGAACAAGACCCTGGAACCAGTCATGCCGAAATTAGCCCCCAGGTATAATTCGGGTTTTTCGAGACGCACCTGGGCCGATAAGGTTAGGCCAAGAGGGAGAAGGATGGAAATAAGTAGTTTGCGCATAATCATAAATTGTCTTCGCTGAGGTACAACCGTTGGTTAATAAATCCTGAGCCGTTCGAAATGCGTTCGAACAGGGGTTGGGACTGGATCCATTTGAAATCCTTGTCGGTATCC
>DATGXD010000200.1:0-15358 GCA_035299105.1 Paludibacter sp.
CTTATCCTTCTTTTTTATAGTTGTAACCATGTTTTGGGTCAGGATGTAACCATTACCATCGATGCCAACCTGAACAAACGTGCCGTGTCGCCATATATCTACGGTGCCAATAATTGGTTTGACAAAACCACGCAGTTTTACAAGGATGCCGGGCTGACAATGGCGCGCACCAATGGTGGGAACAATGCCACCAAGTACAATTGGAGGAAAAAAATCTCAAGCCATCCCGATTGGTATAACAATGTGTATGTTAATGATTGGGATAAAACTTCGCAAAATGCGGCTACAAATCTTCCTGATGTCCAGGTGATGTGGGCCTTCCAACTATTAGGGCGCGTTGCCTCAAATGCAAACAACAATTTCAATGATTGGGGATATAATCAATCGAAGTACTGGGAAGGTGTTAACCAAAACCTGGCTGGTGGGGGAACTCCCAATACCAGTGGTGTGAATACCGGGAAAGCAGCTGTTGAAGGTGATGCTAACCTTTATACACAGGCATGGCCCGCCGATTCCACTGTTGAAATCCTGAACCACTTTTTCCAGTCCAAACCTCAAGGTCTTGGCCTGAATAAAAACCAATTCGTATATTGGAACATGGACAACGAGTCGGATTGTTGGAACGGTACGCACGATGATGTGATGCCGACTTTGATATCAGCATCGGCATACATGGATAATTACATCACCATAGCCAAAAAGGCTCGTGCGTTGTTCCCTGGAATCAAACTTTGTGGCCCGGTGGCAACCAGTGAATGGCAATGGTTTAAATGGGGCGCCGAATCCATAAGGGTAAATGGGAAATATTATAGCTGGCTCGAATATTTTATCAAGCGATGTGCCGACGAGGAGAAAGCTTCGGGTGTGCGTGTGCTCGATGTAGTCGATATCCATAATTATGCTTATGCAATTAACGATTCGGCTGCACTCCAGATTCACCGGATGTATTATGACCAGACATATAATTATCCGGGAGCCAACGGTATATATACTGTCAACGGAGGATGGGATACCAGCATTAAAAGCGAATATATTTTTAAACGGATTAACGCTTGGTTGACAACATATTATGGGGCGAACAGCGGGATTACATGTGGCGTAAGTGAATGGCATTCGGCAACCGACCAGAAAAATGCAAATTCAACCGCAGTTGTGTATGCTTCGCATCTCGGCACATTTGCCAACAACGGAGTTGAGTTGTTTACTCCCTGGAGCTGGTATCCGGGCATGTGGGAAACGCTACACTTGTTTTCCAAGCATGCCAAGGAATTCAGTGTATCAAGCACTTCTACAAACGAAAGCCTGATTTCGGCCTATACCACGGTGAACAGTGCCTCGAACGCAATGACAGTTATTATAGTAAACCGCGATATGAAAGCTTCACGTACTGCGGCAATCAACCTGAACAACTTCAATGTCGACAATGGTAGTTACACCACTTACCAGTTGTCTGGTTTGCCCGCCACGGAAACTTTCGTGTCCAACTCAAACAATGCTTTGAAGTTGAATTCTGTGTCGGTGGTCTCCAACTCCTTCTCCATTACCGTGCCAAGCCTTTCGGTTACGGTTGTTGAACTTTCAACGCCGACTGCACTCGGACAAGCTTATGACCCAGGAGCTTTGGTTAAAACTTATCCGAATCCTGTACGCGGGGAAATGAATATCACTCTAAGTTCGAATATTCCAGAACCTACCGAAGTTTGTTTTTTTGACCATAGTGGGCGGAAACTTAAGGCAGGGAAGGTTTCATATGATGGGGTAAATCCCATTGTTGTGAATACAGCATCATTATCCATGGGTTTTTACTTGGTTTCAATAAAGAACGGCCATTGTTCGGCAACCAAAAGTTTCATTGTTGAGTAACGAAAATTGAAAATCAACCCTTCAAGTAAGTTGTCGGAATCGGAGAATTGAATTTTTTAGAGATTGTATTGGAATGGATTTATAACAAGTATGGTATTGAGGATAAGTGATTGTCTTTCAGTTTATTTTGAAAGTTCAAGCATTATTCTTCTTTGGCCTCCAAATATGAGGGGATGATACGATTTGGGTTGTTGTCTGATACAAAATGATACCTTCTATTGGGATGCAAATAGGTATTTTTGTTCGGATTTCATGTTCGAATTTAATTCGTTTCCTCAACTACATAAGTATGACGAATGAAAAATGAAAAACATGACATCAAAACCCGAATAAGTACTTTCTTTTAAATAACCTTGAATTTATTATACAATAGATATGAAAAAGCAAATTTTACTATTTTTTATTTTATCATTAAATTTTACCGCATTTTCCCAAAACAAGGTCACTGGCTCTGTTGTGGATGAAAAAGGCGAGCCGTTGGTTGGCGTAACTGTAGTTGAAAAAACTGCGGGAGGTAAAGTCAACGGGACAGTCACTAACATTAAAGGAAATTTTGTTTTAAACTGCACGCAGAACCAAGGTTTGTTGAAATTTTCTTATATCGGGTTTACTTCGGAAACGCAACCTTTCAAGGGGTCGGGGCCGCTTCGTGTTGTCCTGAAAGAAACAAAAAATGATTTGGACGAAGTGGTGATAACTGGATTCTTGTCGCAGAAGAAATCTTCTGTGACCGGGTCGGTTTCTACAATTACCACCAAGGAGCTGGTTCAGAGTCCAGCATCGAACTTGAGTAATGCCCTTGCCGGTAGGTTGACAGGGTTGACTACCGTGCAAAATACCGGGCAGCCAGGAAAGGATGATGCATCTTTGTTTATCCGTGGCCGTAGTACCTGGGTAAATGCAAAACCTTTATTTATTGTCGATGGTGTTGAAAGGGAAAATTTTACCCAGATCGATGCGAACGAAATTGAGACCTACTCAATTCTTAAGGATGCTGCTGAAACTGCTGTTTACGGGGTGCGCGGTGCGAATGGTGTAATTATTATTACTACAAAGCGCGGAAAGGAAAAGAAACCTGTCGTAAGTTTTTCAGCTCAGTACGGTGCGCAGAAACCTGTAAACTTGCCCCATTACCTCAATTCATACGAAACAGCCTTGTTGCGAAATGAGTCGTACCTGAATGATGGTTATACTAAAGACAGACTGCCTTTCCAGCCGGCTGCGCTGGATGCTTTCAAAAACCATACTGACCCTTATCTTTATCCCGATGTAGACTGGTATAAAGTAGTCTTGAAATCATCGTCTCCTCAGGCTCAATATAATTTTAATATACAAGGAGGAACTAAGACTGCCCGTTATTTTTTATCAACGGGGTATTTGTTCCAGGATGGATTGATTAATGCGAATATGAATACGGACTATAATACCAATTTCCGTTACAACCGTTTCAACTTCCGCACAAACCTTGATATTGACATTTCAAAGGACCTTATGTTGTCCCTGGGTGTGACAGCCCGTATGGAGGATACAAATGAACCTGGATCCACGGGTTATGCTGGTGCCGAACTTCAGAAAGCTTTCAGTTCATTGACGCGTATGACACCTTATGAAACGCCTGTTTTGCAAGCAAATGGCAAACCGGGTGTCGGACCGGCCAATTCAAATCCATGGCTGGCAGTAAATGGTTCTGGCTTTACCCAGGGCAAAAGAGATGTGGTGGAATCGAATGTGAGCTTAAACTATAAGCTGGATAAAATCACCAAAGGTTTGTCCGTTAAGGCACTTGTTTCGTACGATAGTTATTTTACAGAGCAAAAGAGATTCGGCAAAACAACAGCTTCTTATAGGTTGGATTCACGTGTCAATGGAGTCGATAATTACACTGTTTTCGATGAAGATACCAAATTAAAATATGAGGGAGGATATGTAAACGGTTATAACAAGGTGTATGCCGAGGGTTCGTTGAACTATGCGAGGAAGTTTGGAAACCACAATATTACAGCTTTGGCCGTTGGGACGATGGAAAGTAAAACTTACAGTGGCGAATATCTTCCGTACCGGAATATGGGGCTTGTGAGCAAGGTGCTGTACGACTACAAGCAAAAATATTTTGCCGCAATAAATATGGGGTACAATGGTTCGGAAAATTTTGCCCGTGGAAAACGCTTTGGATTTTTCCCAGCTATTTCCGGCGGGTGGATTGTGTCAAACGAGGATTTCTTCTCGAAAGATTCAAAGATTATTGATTTTCTTAAGTTAAGGGGTTCGTATGGTTTGGTTGGAAACGACAGGATCGGGGGAAGCCGTTTCATGTACATCGAGCAGTATTCAACACGCTACGGCTGGGTGGCTCCTTCAATTCCCTCATTTGGAGTATCGCCTAAAGATGTCGATATTATCACTTTGTCGCGTATTGCCAATCCAAACCTGACATGGGAAAAAGCGAATAAATTCAATTTTGGTATCGATGCCAACTTCTTCAATAGCAATCTGACAACGGTGTTTGATGCATTTTACGAAAACCGCTGGGATATTTTGATGGATCGTGGCTCTATACCTTTGTATCTTGGCGTTACCCCACCTTCTGCCAATATAGGTAAAACCAGGAATATGGGATTTGAATTGGAAGTGAAGTATTCCAAAAGAGTAGGAAAGGATTTGAATTATTGGGTGAAAGGCACTTGGAGTGTAGCTAAAAATACCGTAGTAGAAAAAGACGAACCTGCAAATAAAATTCCATGGCAGAAAGAGGAGGGATATCAGATTGGACAGTTCTTTGGATACCAGGTGCTTGGGTTCTTCGATATAACTGACTTTAATGATGATGGGACGTTAAAAAGTGGAATCCCCCTCCAAATGGTTGGCGAAGCCCCCAAACCCGGTGATTTCCGTTATAAAGATGTAAATAATGACGGTTTTGTGGATGACCGCGATAAAGTGGCAATCGGTTATTCTGATGTTCCAATTGGTACTTTTGGGATTTCGTATGGTTTCGATTGGAAGGGCTTTGACTTCAGTATGTTGTGGCAGGGAGCTTACGATGTGAGTTTGAAGATTGGATCTGAAATGATGTATGAATTCTGCGAAGGCGGTAAAGTGCAGGATTTCCATAAGGGGCGTTGGGCGTATTACACCGATCCTTTCACGGGGCAACAAGTCGATACCCGGGCAACTGCAACGTACCCCAGGTTGCACTCGCAAAGCTCAAGCCCCAACTGGACAACCAACAGTTTCTTCCTGTTTAATTCGAGTTATTTAAAACTCCGCAACGTAGAAGTAGGATATGAGTTGCCGATACCCCAGTTGAAAAAAGTGGGTATAAGCAAAATGAGGGTTTATGCCATCGCAAACAATTTGCTGACAATTTCAAAAGTAAAACAAGTTGACCCCGAGGGACCGGGATATGGAGGTAACAGGGAACGTGGTTGGAATTATCCCCAGTTGTCAATTTATACCATGGGTATCAATGTAACATTCTAATTATAGTATACGAAAATGAAAAAAACGATTATATATTCAATCCTATTGCTTTCTCTGGTTTTCTCTTCTTGTGAAGAATATCTTGATATGAAGGTGAACTCCTCATTGACGGGAGACCAGGTATTTAGTGATCCCAATTTATTTCAGAAATATCTCGACGATATTTACACCTATTATCATTACTGGCCTGGCGATTGGGCATGCCAGTCTTTTGGAGGGTTAGGCCGTATTGGATACTCCTCCTTCGAAGGAGCAACGGACTTGGCCGAAGCTTCGAGAGCCGTGGCAGGGACTAATGCTAGTTTTAACGTGGGTGCATGGTCTCCAACTGCTTACGGTGCACAAGTGGAGTTGATTTGGCCTTGGGCTGGCAGTTATGCTGCTATTCGCCGTTGCAATGTGGTACTCGAAAAAGCGGATAATGTTCCGGGTCTTACCCAAGAACAAAAAAATAAAGACAAAGCAGAAGCTTTGTTTGCGCGGGCGTTTTTCCACTTTGAACTTATTAAGAGATATGGTGGTGTGCCGTATCTGACTAAATCATTGTCTGAAAAAGACAGCATGGATTTCAAACGGGAGCCTTACGACACCTGTGTGGCTAAAATAGTGAGTGACATTGAAACAGCCCTTCCCAACTTGCCACTTAGCCGGCCTGCTGGGGAGTTCGGTAGGCCAACGATAGGTGCTGCATTGGCTCTCAAGGCTAAGGTGCTGTTATATGCGGCAAGCCCCCTCAATACAGAATCATATGACATCAATATAGGTTCAAGGGATCCGAATTATTACTTCGATGAACAGCCAAATACTGCTGCTGAAATTCATCAAAAATGGGTGGATGCTGCCCAGGCTGCTTATGCTGTGATTAAGTTAGCTGATGATAACAATCATTTGTACACGCTGCTTGATTCAGCTCGATATATGGATGTGTTTTACGGTGAACCTACAAACAGTGAAGTTATTTTTAGCCGGGTAGATGGGGAATTCTCGTTTGATGGAGGGAAGGCCTTAATGGGCTGGGTTGCTTTCCGCGATGTGTCCGCTGCGAAAGGATATGGAGGTAGTGCGGGAACATATCCAACCCAGAACCTGATAGATATGTACGACATGGAAGATGGTTCAAAACCGATATTAGGTTATGAGGCTGATGGCAAAACCCCAATTATCAATCCGGCATCCGGCTATAGCGATGACAAAATGTTTGAAAATAGGGATTTGCGCCTGAAACTGACGGTCTTGTCAAATCAGGATTGGTGGCAAGACAGGAGAGTAGAGTTGTGGTATAATAGAAATGATCCCAAAGATATTGCCAGGGATGTTATGGATGCCCAGGATTATACCACTACCGGATATTTGACCCGAAAAACCTGGCCTGAGGAATTGAGACAAGGACAAAAAGCATCAGTTTCGATGAATTGGACATGGTTCAGGTATGCGGATGTTCTCCTCTGGTATGCCGAGGCAATGAACCAGGCTTTTGGCCCGGATGCTGATGGATTGGGCAATGGACTGAATGCTCGATGGGCTTTAAACAAAGTCCGTAACAGGATGAATCCCCACACTCCACACAAGAGAGATGTTGTCGCATCAAGCAAGGAAGAGTTCCATGAAAGGCTGATGAACGAAAGGGCTGTTGAATTTGTATATGAGGAACAGCGTTGGTGGGATGTGATCCGTTGGAAAAAAGGTGTGGATGTTTTCAATAAACCGGTTTATGGGGTTAAGACATATAAAACTTCAGCTCCTGGCGCACCCCTGAGTTTTGAGATTGAACGCAGGAAAATTGAAAACCGGGTATTTTTTGACTACATGCATAAATACCCTATCCCTTATACCGAGATAGAAAAATCTCCGAGCCTCAAACAAAATCCGGGTTGGTAAAAAAGTGGTTTGTATTCGAATTTAAATTTAATATTAAGAAAACGCAAAATTATGAAATGGTGTAAATTCCATACAAATGCATTTAAGAAATGTGTTTCACTGTTGTTTCTCAATTTATTTATAGTTGCATTATTTGCCCAGAAGGAATCAAGTTTGGACTTGACCGGGACAATAACTGACAGCAATGGTAAAGCCTTGTCCGGAGTAAGTGTTACGATTCAAGAATCGACTGTTAATGCAGTTTCCAGCAAATTAGGCAAGTATTCCATATTTGCAGTTTCGGGCGATATACTTACTTTTTCTTTGCCTGGGTTTAAAACTATCTCGAAAACGGTAGGTAAGGACGAAAAAGTACTGGATGTGGTGATGGCCGAATTGAAATTTGGTGACACCGAGCAAGATGTTGTACCCGTTCCATTTTCAAGTAAAAATAAACGCTTCCTGACATCGGCCATTTCCATGGCATCGTACGAGGATTTTAGTAAACGCAAGGATATTAATACAATGAATAACCTGGGTGGACTCGTTAATGGGTTAATTGAAATGTCGACAGGTTGGTCCGATACCGGGCTTGGTACAACTTTTTATGTTCGCGGACTTAAAACTACAAACCCAAATAATGCTCCACTCATACTTGTCGACGATGTTGAACGTACTTTCGGTGAGTTGAACGTTGGTGAAATAGAATCAATTTCAGTGTTGAAAGATGCTTCGGCATTGGCAATTTATGGAAATAAAGGGGCAAACGGTGCAATACTGATACGTACCAAACGGGGTAAAATCAATAAACGTGAAGTTACGATTAATGCCCAGATGGGTATGTCGCAATTCCAGCGGATGCCGCAGATGCTCAATTCGTATGATTATGCCCGTTTATATAATGTGGCTCAAACATTGGATGGCAAATCAACCTCTGAATTACAGTATTCGGACGACGCGCTTAAAGGATACAAATTATCGGTGGAAGGCGCTGCGGATGCGAATCCTTACAAATACCCGAATGTGGATTTTTACCAGAAATTCTTAAAACCTGTTGTAAAACAACAACAACACGACCTGACCATGACAGGTGGTACGGATGTGGCAAGGTATTTTGTTTTTTTGGGTTTTATGAACCAGGAAGGGGCTTACAAGTATGGGGATAATTCATTCTACCGTATCAATTTCCGTTCGAATGCCGATGTAAGCTTGAATAAGAATCTGGTTGCCAGCATGAACATGTCGGGTAGGATTGAAAACCAAAAAACACCGGGGGGGCATTATGCTTGGGAACTTTTTAGCCAGTTTGCCACTACTCCATCGAATGCTTATCCTATATTTAACGAGAATGGTACATTGGGTGGAAACGCCGAACACAAGGATAATCCATATGGTAAAATGGTTCGGTCGGGATACCGCGACCAGGTGAACCGTTTCTTTAATGCGGATGTACAATTGAAACTGAACTTGTCGGATGTGTTGAAAGGATTAAGCTGGTCCGGAAAGGGTGGAATTGATTTTTCGGATGGATATGTAAGCCAGTTGACAGGAGACTATGCCACCTACCAGTTGTTGTCTGATGGAACCTATACGGATAATGGTACAAGCGACAAGCAGTTGACCACCAATTTTTGGTTTCCTGGAAAAGACAGGCAGTTTTCATTGTTGTCAACATTGAATTACGATAGAAAATGGAAGTCTCAGCGTTTGAATGCCTTGGCTTTGTTTTATTTGCGTGAGTTGAATACGAGCGGTATCGCCGTACCTTATAAAAATGTTGGTTTTGCTGCTCAGGCAAGCTATGCTATCAAGGAAAGATACTTGTTGGATGGAACGCTCAATTATTCCGGTTCCGAAAACTTTGCCCGCGGACACCGTTTTGGATTCTTCCCTGCGGTTTCTGCAGGCTGGATTGTCAGCGAAGAGGGATTCTTACGGGGCAACGATGTGCTTTCATTCCTGAAAGTGAGGGCTTCGTATGGAGCTACCGGTTTGGACAGGCCGTTTAATGACCGGTTCTTGTTCCGCGAAAACTGGAGTTCAACGGGTGGATATGCATTTGGTGTAAGTCCCACCGATGTGGCCGGGGTAGATATGGTTCGTTCAGGCAACGATAACCTGAAATGGGAAACCTCTATCAAGAAAAATATAGGACTCGATTTTGGGTTCAACCGCAATACCATACGCTGGACTGTCGATGGATTTATTGACGACCGGAAAGACATACTTGTTCAAAAATATAATTCTACTTTGTCGATGGCCGGGATTCCATTGCCTTACGAAAATTTCGGCAGCACCAGGGGATGGGGTTTTGATACCGAACTTGCTTTCGATAAACAAATCACCAAGGATTTTCACCTGACCGTGAAATCCAATTTCATGCTGACCCGCAGCAAGATTATTAATATCGATGAGTCGTACAAGAAATATGCCTATCAATATATGACCGGGAATCCAATCGGGCAACCTTTCGGCTATGTAAGCAATGGTTTCTTCACGCAAGAAGAAATTGACAGGAGGGCGCAAGGTGGTGATTTTACCGAAGAAGAAAAGCAGAAAGGCTATGATGTGCTTCAAAATGGTGGAAACATTCATGCCGGCGATATCAAATATGTGGATTCGAATGGGGATAATATTATAAACTGGGACGATGCCAAGGCAATTGCAAAAAATTCTGTACCACAGATGATTGCCGGTTTGTCGGTATTGGCGCAGTACAAAGGGTTCGATTTTGCCGCGCAAGTGGAAGGTATGGGAGACCGGTCCATTTACATGCCGGGAGTTTATTCGAACAGTTTCGATGGTGGAGGCAATGCTTCGGTTTATGCACTCAAAGCATGGACCCCCGAAACGGCAGCTACTGCTATTTACCCAAGGTTATCTATTGCAAATAACAGTAATAATCATCAATATTCTGATTTCTGGTTCAGGGACGGCTCATTCATCAAATTGAAAACTATCGAATTTGGTTATAGCTTCCCTACAAAACTTGTAAAAAGTATTGGTTTATCGAAAATCCGCACATACGTGAATGGGTATAACCTTCTTTGCTTAGACTATGTGAAGGATTTCGACCCCGAAGACACGAACGCAGGTATTTATGTTTATCCCTTCCAACGGATATTGACAGTAGGTATAAATATTAGTCTTTAATTTCTTAGTAATTTGATAATAAGTAAAATCTATTACCATGAGTATTTCAAATATAAAATTGTTTCTTTTCTCGGCAATTGTCTTTTTACTAAGCTCTTGCGAAAATTACCTGGATCCAGGATATGATGAGTATTTAAGTCGTGAAGAAGTTTTTTCTTCATACAAATATGCGTTACAAAATCTACGTACCGTGTATAATTATTTGCCAGGTGGTGACAATAATGATATTTTCATGTCAGATGAAGGAAAAAGCACCGATTTAAGATCATCGGTCATCGAGATGAATAACGGCGCTTGGACATCACGAAATTACGTAGGAAGTTGGTATTGGGGACATTACTATGCCGGAATCAGGAGGGCGCATATTTTCCTGGCAAATGTCGACCAGGCTATTTTTATCGACGAAAACACAATGAAAGCTACCCCACAGGTAAATGATTATTTGCGTATACAGTACAAAGGTGAAGTGAAGTTTTTACGTGCGTTTTATTATTTCGAGTTGTTGAAACGTTTTGGTGACCCGAGACAAAATTTGGGAGTGCCCATTTTGCCCGAGAAGGTGCTGACAATTGAAGATGCTATCGATTTTAAACGCAATACCTACGATGAATGTGTGAATTATATCCTGAACGATTGCGATTCTGCGATTAAGGTGTTGCCAGCTAGATGGACTGGCACAAATTATGGTCGTGCTTCCGCAGCTGCCGCCATGGCCCTTAAATCAAGGCTCTTGTTGTATGTGGCAAGCCCTTTGGCAACAGCGGATGATCCGGAAAAATGGAAACTTGCTGCCGAGGCAGCCAAACAGGTGATAGATTTGAATGCTTATAAACTCATCGACAAGACTACTCTGGTGGCGGACAGCATGTTGTCAATCTTTACAAAACCAAACAACGATGAAGTCATTTTCTCCGGGCCGGTAACTCAGAGTAATTCGTTTGAACAGAGTAATTTACCACCGAGTTATGGTGGTGGTGGGCAAATCAACCCATCGCAGAATTTAGCGGAAGCATTCGAAACCGGTACCGGTTATCCTATCTCGGATCCGGGGAGTGGGTATAGGGTTAATGAACCAACTTACCGAAGGGATAAACGCTTTGAGTATTTTATTGGAATAAATGGCTGCAGGATAAATAAAACCGGAAGGATTGAAAGTTATTTAACAGGTAAAGATGGTTTGGATGCCAAATCGACATCAACCACTAAAACCGGTTATTATATCCGGAAGTTCATGGATCCGAATGCAGATATTCAGAATGGACGTACACTTGCCACTCATTTCTGGGTACATTTCCGGTATGCGGAAATACTCTTGAATTATGCTGAAGCCATGGCCCACGCATACGGTGTGATGACCGTACCAGCCGGTTACACCCTCTCTGCTTACGATGCCATTAAAATGGTTAGGGACAGGGTTAGCGTGTCCTCTACGCCTTTGAAATCGCTTTCTGTTGATGATTTTATCGAAAGAGTGAAAAACGAAAGGCGGGTTGAGTTGTGTTTCGAAGGCCACCGCTTTTGGGATGTAAGGCGCTGGAAAGATGGTGAGAAATATTTTAATGGGGAACTGACTGGTTTGAAGCTAACAAAGAATGCCGACAAAACCTATACGTACGAAACATTTGTTGTTGAAAACAGGGTTTTCGACGAAAAAATGTATGTTATGCCGCTTCCTTACTTTGAAATTCAGAATTCAAAATTATTACAACAAAATACTGGATGGTAATTTGTCATATGTTAATTATTCACTTTTAAATTTTATTATTATGAAACGAAAAATTTTTACTTTATTATTAGTTTCCATGGGTTTGTATACCTATGCGCAGGATGCTTCCGACTTTGGGGCAAATGACATCCTGATTTCAGATTTTGAAACTAAGAATCCGACTGTTACCGATAGTTTGTGGACTGATTCCACAAAAACGACAGCGTTTACAACACCAAGTCTAAACGTGAGTACGGCTTCTAATCCCTATGACCAAGAAAACTCAACTACGATTGTGGGGAAATATGTTCGTCCTGCAGGTAGCTGGAGGTCGTTGTACATTCGTTTAAACGAGCAACAGAGTGTTACTTTTTCAAAAACACCTAACCTACAAGTGCAGATTTTCCCACTGCCTGGCAAGTCACCTGCTAAATCGAAGATTTCAATTAACCTGATTAACGATAAGGGTGAAATTGTTGCTGTTGGTGGTTACAAGGATAATATTCCTCAGGATGAATGGACAACTGTGACCGCATTATTAGGAAAACAAAAATCGTCGGCAAAATACAATGCCATTGAAATCCAGATTAATAACGGCGACTCAACTTCGAATGTTGATGACACTGAGTATTATATCGACCAGATTGGTTTCAAAGCTAATGCTGATGGTGTTGAATTGCCTTCTACTGTTTTCTACGAAACTTTTGGTGGCTGGATTCAGGATTGGAACGATGGTAAAGTACCGGGTCAACATCAATATCCATATGATGACAACGGAACAACGAAGTATTGGGGACCGGGTGAATTCGGAACAGCGGCAGGTTATGCTTCTGTAGGTGGATTTACTTCCGGAATTCCATTCACTTTCCGCGACTTAGCTGCTGATACAGTAGGTACTTTTATTGCACGTAGCTGGGGAATGAGTGCCAAATACGAAGGCGCTTCTGGTGGTGGACGTACTCAGTTCAAGGCTTTGGTTCCTGGGACTTTGGAAACCGGTAATATTGACGTTACAGGCTTCTCGAAGTTGAATTTGAGTTTTGGATTAGGTACTCAAACTTGGTGGCCTTACAATCCTGAAATTGCCAGTGCAAGACCAAAAGTTGAGATTTCTGTAGATGGCGGAGCTTTTTACGAAATCTTCTCAGATAGCCAATTCCTTCAATTCACAGGTATACAGGATGATTTAGGTTGGGGACCTATGGATAAGTATGAAGACCAAATCTTTACACTTGTTGAATATCCTTTCACTAATATCGAAGGTGCTGAACTTGGGACTGCAAGCACAGTCAAAGTGCGTATGAGCTACAAAGTAGGAGCTGATTTCTGGATTGACGATTTGTGGTTGGCAGGTAAATATGACGTAACCGGCGTTCAAGCTCCTACAGTAAAAAGCTTTAACGTATATCCAAATCCTGCTCAGAATTATATCGTGACTCCGAATGCACAGAAGGTAGTTATTACCGACCTGAATGGCCGCACGGTGCTGAATGCTGAAAACACCGAAAAGGTTACAGTGTCTTCTTTGGCACAGGGTATCTATTTTGTGAAAATGACTAGCAATGGTGCTACCAAAATTGCTAAATTTGTAAAAAAATAAAAATTAACCAATTAAGCATGGAAAGAGTCCTTCTTTCCATGCTTTTTGTATTAATTAATTGTTTAACAGATAAAATTTAATTACATGAGAAAAATTACTAGCTTTATTTTTGGCCTTTTTTGCGTGCTAAGTGTTGCCAATGCGCAGGATATTACCGTTTTTGATTTTGATGGAACAACTCCTACTTTCACAGGTGATGACCAAATTGTTACAATCGCAAATCCTGCAACGGATGGAATAAATGCTTCCGCCAATGTGGGTCAATTGACCCATACCGGTCAATGGCGAGATGCAAATACTGCCGTTGATATCGACCCTCGTTTTTATAATTCCATTGAGATGATGGTTTATTCACCCTATTCTACTACCGGTAAAGTAACAATCGCTTGTTTCGATGCTTCTGGCAATCAGTTAGATTGGTATGAATCATCTGCTATTGCCACTGCTGGAGCATGGACAAAACTTACTCGTAATTTATCATTTACTTCAAAAATTGCCAGTGTCAAAGTTGGTTTTAATCGGAATGACGTTCCTTCGGCTACAGCAAACGATAATATTGTTTATTTTGATAACTTGGTATTCAAGAAAAACACTTCGCCCTTCCTGACTCTATATAGTGAAACATTCTTTGCTTCGTGGAGCCAGTGGGATAATTGGAAGGGACTACCAACTGAGAAAGCATCTTTATGGTATGGAGGTATAGATTTGCAAACTACGGGTAATGATACTATCCGATTGGATCAATGGTGGGGTGATCATGGTCATATACTGAAAATTAATTCAACTGATTCCACTGTTATTATTCCTGGTATAGATGTTGCCGGTTTTGACAGCTTGAAGATTTCTTATGATTCGCATGACGAGTCTGCACAACCCATTATCGATGTAAAGGTTGGTAGTGGAGCTTGGGTAAGTGTACCTACATCTCCTCAATCGTGGTCATGGCAGTGGAGAAGTGTTGTAACCCTTTTGAAGGATGAATCTAATAATCCAATTAATAATGTAAGTACGATTAGTGTGAGATTTTCGCATCCTGCCGCAAATGCCTTATTCTTTGACAACGTAAAAATCCTTGGTAAGGTTCATGATAATGGTGTGGCAACATCGGTGGATGGTCAAGCTAAAAATATTGTTTCCGTTTACCCGAACCCGGCACAGAATTACATCATGGCTCCTAATGCGCAGAAAGTGGTTATCGCCGACCTGAACGGCCGCATTGTGAAAACTGCTTTCAATACCGAAAGGGTTGATATTTCATCTCTGGCTCAAGGTGTGTATGTTGTAAAAGTAACTGCTAACAATGCCGATAAATTTGCCAAGCTGGTAAAGGAATAAGCATATTGTGAACTTAAGATAGTGAGGGAGAGAGGACTTTTCCTCACTATTTTTCTTTTTGCCAGTAGGGTTAAGTAATGGAACAAATATAATGTCGTATTTTTGAACGCAAAGCCGCTAAGACAGTAAGCCGCTAAGTTGTTTTTTTAATGGTTTCCTTTGCGTCATGGCGGCTTAGAGCCTTTGTGTTCAGAATTAAGTCCAAATTTTATTTTGCGGCACTAAATTAACGTGAGTTCGATATAAGATTAGAATAAAACAAACTGATCTTGATCAACAAAATCAACATTGATTGATGGTTTCTTAGGTAAAAAGCTGTAAGCCAGTAAACCTGCAATCAAGTTTGTAATAAAGTTGGTGAATGA
>DATGXD010000201.1:0-6580 GCA_035299105.1 Paludibacter sp.
ATACAAGGACCTGCTCTACCAAATCCGTCCCGCCTTTGGGGGAAATATCGTGGCAACCATCGTGAACCCCGACTGCCGTCCGCAAATGGCTACCGTACGCGAAGGTGTAATGAAAAAGGAAGTACTTGACCCAAATTTCAAGGGAAAAGTCCGCAAACTGGAAGTTTCGAAATACGTACCCGACACCGACTTTGTGATTGAAGTAATCGAGCGCCACATGGAGAAATCGAAGCTCAACCTGAAAGGCGCCCCGATTGTGGTTGCCGGAGGTTACGGGGTGGGCAGCGCCGACAACTTCAACCTCCTTTTCGACCTGGCCGCCACGCTGGGTGGCGAAGTGGGCGCTTCACGCGCAGCAGTCGATGCCGGATTTGCCGACCATGCCCGCCAGATTGGCCAGACCGGCACAACCGTCCGTCCGAAACTATACATTGCCTGCGGTATTTCCGGCCAGATACAGCACATTGCCGGCATGCAGGAAAGCGCCATGATCATTGCAATCAACAGCGACCCACAGGCGCCAATCAACGACATTGCCGACTATGTGATTACCGGGACAATCGAAGATGTTGTGCCTAAAATGATTAAATACTATAAGAAAAACTCGAAGTAAAAGTTAATCTGAAGTTAATTGGAAGTTAGGAAGTTAAGGAATGAGTAAGACGAGTTCGTTCACTGATTTGAGAATGTGGCAGCAAGCACATCGTTTCGTTCTGGAAACGTATGAGTTGACAATAAACTTTCCAAAACACGAACTATTTGGACTTATTTCACAATTCCGGAGAGCGGCAGTTTCTATCCCCGCAAATATAGCAGAAGGGTATAAAAGACTAAGTAAGACCGAGAAGCTTCGATTTTTCAATATTGCTCAGGCAAGCCTGGAAGAGTGCAGATATTACATTATTCTTTCAACGGATTTAAAATATATTGACAACAGGCAATCTGAAAACGCAAACAATCAATTGATTGAAACAAGCAAGTCTCTAAATAATTATTGTGAAAAGCTTTTATCAGACAAACGAATAACATTCCAATAATTTCATCCAGCGACAACTTCAATGACATTTAACTTCACAACAACTTCAAATTCACTTCAAAAAAAAGAAATATTATGAACTTCTTTAACGATAATCCCTCATTAAAATTTCAGCTTTCGCATCCGCTGATGCAGAAAATTGTTGCCCTCAAGGAGCGCAACTTTGCTGACAAAGATAAATACGACTATGCGCCTCAGGATTTTGAGGATGCAGTTGACAACTACAACCGCGTACTCGAAATTGTGGGCGAGGTTTGTGGCGAGATCCTTGCACCTAATGCCGAAAGTGTCGACCACGAAGGCCCGCAAGTGGTGAACAACCGCGTAATTTATGCCCGCGGGACACAGGAAAACCATGAAGCATTGACCAACGCCGGCGTTTACGGCATTTCACTGCCTCGCCAGTACGGCGGCCTGAACTTTCCTTCGGTAACCTACAGCATGACCTTTGAAATGGTATCGCGCGCCGATGCCGGTTTTGCCAATATCTGGGGTCTCCAGGACTGCGCCGAAACCATTTACGAATTTGGTTCCGACGAAATCAAGGACGAATTCCTGCCACGCATTGCGTTGGGCGATACCTGCTCGATGGACTTGACAGAACCCGATGCCGGGTCCGACCTCCAGGCCGTGCAGTTGAAAGCCACTTATAATGAAAAAGACGGTCTTTGGTACCTGAATGGCGTAAAACGCTTTATCACCAACGGCGACGCCCATATCAAACTCGTTTTGGCCCGTTCGGAAGAAGGCACAACCGACGGCCGTGGCCTTTCGTACTTTGTTGCCGACAACAAGCACGACCACACAATCCTGGTTCGCCGCATCGAAAACAAACTGGGTATCAAGGGTTCGCCTACCTGCGAACTGGTTTTCAACAATACGCCTGCCAAACTCGTTGGTTCACGCCGTTTGGGTCTTATCAAATACGTTATGTCGTTGATGAACGGTGCCCGCTTGGGTATTGGCGGACAATCCGTTGGTTTGTCGACTGCTGCTTACAACGAAGCGCTGGCTTATGCCCGCGACCGCAAGCAGTTTGGAAAAGCCATTATCGAATTCCCGGCGGTGTTTGAAATGATTTCGATTATCAAGGCCAAATTGGATGCTTCGCGCGCCTTGTTGTACGAAACTTCACGCTTTGTGGATGTTTACAAATGCTACGAAGCCATCGAAAATGAGCGCAAACTCAGCCCGGAAGAAAAAACCGAATACAAGGAATACACAAAACTGGCCGATGCGTTGACCCCGATACTGAAAATGTTTGCCAGCGAGTATGCAAACCAGAATGCCTATGACTGCATCCAGGTCCATGGAGGTTCAGGGTTCATGAAAGATTATGCCTGCGAACGCCTCTACCGCGATGCACGCATCATGACGATTTATGAAGGAACATCGCAACTCCAGGTGGTTGCTGCCATCCGCCACGTCACTACGGGCAATTACCTGAAAATGATACAGAACTACGATGCACAGCCTATCAATCCGGAATTCACAAGTTTGCGTAAACGCCTGCAAATCATGACCAACCTGTTTGAACACGCTGTCACACGCATCAATGAAATCAAAAACCAGGAATACCTCGACTTCCAGGCACGCCGCCTGGTGGAAATGGCCGGCCATATCATCATGGGTTACCTGTTGATTATCGATGCCAGTCGCGACAAAGACGATTTATTCCGGAAATCAGCCGAAATCTACATCAACTACGGTGAGGTGGAAGTGCGCCGCCACGCTGCATTTATCAAAACATTTGTTGTTGAAAACGTAGACATCTACAAGGTATAAGTTTTCCTGTTTAATGCATATGATAGGGGGTGTCCGGAAACGGGTACCCCCTTTTTTTTAAGCTTTAATAAAAAAAAGCAAATAAAACATTCAAATAGGGAAAAAATCGATTCAAAACAATATTTTTTATTCAAAATCACAAAACACAAGTTGAAATATTACCTAACTTTGAGCCAGCAAACCTTTCTAAAAAGTTGCATTTGCTTTTTCACCGTTAATCTTCCACTTTTCAATGAACAACAAATCACAACCTGCGGAATTATCCTATGGGTTTTCAGGCACCCCATTTGGAGAATGCTGCATAGCTTTTACCGATGAAGGAATTTGCGCACTCTTGTTCCCGGAAAACCGCGAAACAGCATGGGCTTACCTGAAAAAACATTTCCCACACACCAACTTCACCCCGAACGGGAGCAAGGCTGGCATGCTTGCCAACCTGATATTCGAAAAAGGCGTAAAACCAGCCGTAAAACCAGCCGGCACCGAATTCCAACTTCTGGTATGGGAAGCGTTACAGCAAATCCCACCAGGCTCGACAACTACCTATGCCCGGATTGCCGCCAAAATAGGACGACCGAAAGCAGTCCGCGCAGTGGGAACGGCTATCGGGGCAAATCCCGTTGCCTACCTGATCCCCTGCCATAGGGTAATCCGCACCGACGGCACATTGGGAGGATTCCGCTGGGGACTCGACTGCAAAAGGATAATGCTGGCCCGGGAAAACGAGAATCAACATTCGTGTTGAAAAATCACTTCCCGGAAATTTGCACAACCAGGATTTCGCAAGCTTAAACAACTGCCTGTTGCCCAATTGCTTCTGCTCTCAATCTCATGCCTAAAACAGGCATTTACTATATTCACAATTTTACAAATACTATTGAAACATTCTCAACACCGGTGGCGCCACCGGGTAAAAAACAAAAAACCATCGTGAAAAAAAACATTTATTTTCTAATCGGACTCCTGTCGCTAATTCTGTCTTCGTGCCTCAGCGAAGAAGGCGAAGGAGGCACTTCTGTAGTCCAGGGGTATGTTTATAAAGTCTTGCACGAAGACGACACGTACAATTTCGAAACAGACACTTTCCCGGCAGCAAAAACGGATGTCTATATAGTTTATGGCAACCAGCCCATCTACGGGGACAAAATGGAAACCGGGTACGACGGGTTTTACCGCTTCCAGTACCTGAACAAGGGATTTTACAAGATTTATTCGTACACAACACTTCCCAACGGGGTGAAAACAGCCGTAATGGACTCGGTTACAGTAGGCAATGGCGGCACAAAAACATTGAACAACATCTACATCCACGAAGGGAAAACGAACGAGACATCCTATATCAAGGGAACTGTATTGGTAAAATATTATGACAAAGGCTATGTCAGCGGCCTAATTCCGGCATGCGATGTACGGGTTTATATCCGCAGGAAAGATGCCGCCTACCATTTTGATGAAGTCCGGACTGGTTCAGACGGCGTTTTCATGTTCCAGCGATTGAATCCAGGCCAATACGAAGTCTTTGTCCTAACCGAGCAGGCTGGAGAGAAAATACTTTCGCCCATAATTAAAACCATAGAAATAACCACAAAAGGAGAAATTGTCACCATACCAGCTCCTTTTGAAATAATAATCAATGCATAAAAACACGAAACAATGGAATTTAAATTTATAAAAAAGCCGGCAATGCGTTCAATTGCAATTGCATTTTTACTTGTGTGCATGGTGTCTGCCACATTTGCACAATCGCCCGAATCGTTGAATGAAAAAAGAGGGCATAAAAAGAACCTGACCATCAAAGAATACAACACGGATGCAAAGGGTAAAAGCCGATGGCTCGACCACGTAACAGTATACAATGCCGATGGTTACAAAATCGAAGAAGTAGAATATGCCACGTATGGCATCCGTGAGCGGGTTGTTTTTTCATACGACGACAAACACTTTTGCATTAAGGAAGTAGTTTACGATGACCGCGGCAAGGTGACCCGCATACGAAAATACGAGTATAATTCGGACGGAACAAAAAACACCCAATACAATTATTTACCCAATGGACGTCTCTACTCCACAAAAGTGTACCAATACAGTACCAATTGAATTTTCGGCTCAGGAAGAGACAGTTCGGCATACGTTAGCTAAAATAATCCCGATGTTTTCTCCTATCACGCTGGAAGAAATGGATTCGGTGAGGCTCATGAACAGGGTGGACACAAAGTACCTTGTCAATGCCAGTTTAGTCCCGGGATTGCTCGAAAAAGCTTCCGGGCATTACAGGATGGTGGAAATTGATGGCCGTAGGATTTGCCCCTATTCCAGCATTTATTTCGACACCGGCAGCATGGAAATGTACAGGATGCACCACAACGGCAAACGGCACAGGTATAAGGTGAGGATGCGTTCATACCTGGATTCGGGTCTCACTTTCCTGGAAGTGAAAGAAAAAAGCAACAAGGGCAGAACGACCAAGAAAAGGATCAGCATCATGCCGGAACAGTTCGGAACGATGCAGTTGACCGAAAGGGAAGAAATATTCCTGTCCCGGAAATCGCCTTACGGAACTTCCGTACTACGACCTATCCTGCAAAACCTTTTCCAACGTATTACCCTGGTCGACAACAAAGGGACTGAACGGGTAACGCTTGACCTGGGTCTTACTTTCAAAGACCCGGTTGGCAGCACGGTGAAAGGGACTGATGGGTTCGTCATTATCGAAATAAAACAGGATGGCGCTGCAAAATCCCATTTCAGGGAGTACCTGAACGAGCTTAAGATATTGCCGGGCAGCATGAGCAAGTATTGCCTTGGAATGACGATGATTTACCCTGGCTTGAAAGCAAATAACTTTAAAAGGAAAATACGTAAAATCAATAAAATCGCACAAAAGAATTATGTTACAAACTGATTTCCCCGAATACGACCCGAGTATCGCCAAAGAATATGGGTCACAAGGCTTCTCAGGACCCGACTTCATGGGCATACCTTTGTTCAACGACGATGCATTATTCCAACTGCTTATCCGATTTGGATTTAACGCCTTAATATGTTGGTTGATAATCCGCTACTTCTACTACCGCAAAGGTGGGCGCCGCGAGTTCCTGTTCACTTTTTCTTTGTTTGCCGTAACCATTTTCCTGTTAATATTCTTACTGGATTCGGTCAAGCTTCAAATAGGGATGGCATTGGGACTGTTCGCTATCTTTGGGATTATCCGGTACCGGACGGAGCAGGTCTCCATACGGGAAATGACCTATTTGTTTGTAATTATCGGCATTTCAGTCATCAACGGGCTGGCAATGACAATCAGCATCTCGGAATTGATTGTGTCCAATGCCGTTTTTATTGGAGCCATTGCCTTGATGGAAAGCAACCGGTTTATCAAACATACATCTACAAAAGCCATCCTGTACGAAAGAATCGAATTGATAAAACCTGAAAAATCGGCGGAACTGAAAGCAGACCTCGAAGCACGCACGGGCCTTGAAATACTCAAGATTGAAATCGGGCACATTGATTTCCTGCGCGATGTGGCTTTTTTGAAAATCTATTACCATCCCAAGAACAACACGCCCAATTCAATCGACACGATTACAAAATTAAGCGACATTTCTTAATGAAAAGAACAGTAATTATTGCTTTGATTGCAGGGTTATTCTGTCCACCCATGCTGTTTTCCCAGGCATTTGACACAGGAATGATTGGGAGCATAGGCGTTTCAAAAAACCTGGGAAACGGACTTCATGCCGACCTGGAACAGGAACT
>DATGXD010000202.1:0-2344 GCA_035299105.1 Paludibacter sp.
GCTCATCGGTTAGTAACTTCTGTATCTTGATAAAAACGTCATCCGCCGGCATCTCTTTCCCAACTACCAGTTGGGGGTCCTGGCTTTCATGGGTAGGGATAAGAACCATCTCACTCCCCTTGTCATAACCCAGGAAACTCATATAAAGGGCGCCTACACGCACGATATAATATGACTTTATATTGAGTTTGTTGGCCTGTGAATGTTCCTTTCTTATTTTTTCCAGGAATTGAATTTCCCCGCTGCCCATGGAAGCCGTTTGCCATTCGTTTTTTACTTTTCGAACGGAAATGGCGGTTTTGAGTTCATTTCCCACATAGATGGGGTAAACGATTTCATTGTTATGGATCAGGAGGGATTTGGCGTTGTCGCCGGCTTTGAATTTTCCCAGCTTGATGAAACTAATTTCATAAACTTTGAGTTTTTCGCCGCGAGTCGTTTGAGCGGCCTCTTCTTCAGTCAGATTGAGCATTTTTAATAACTGGGGGGGCAGATTTTTTAAATCCTGGTGGGTTTTATCCGCCCCCGCATCCTGGGCCACTTCTTCCTGTGCGGACATGAAAATATTCAAGCCGAAAAACAACACCACACTTAAAATAAATATCATAAAATTTTTCTGTTTCATTTTCGTCTCCGTTAACATTTTATTGCTTGACGATATTATAATCGACATAGTTCAATGTATTGGTATAACCTGTGCCGCCAACCCATTCCGCATACGTGAGGATTTTTTTAACACCACCGGCTGTTTTGTTTGCATTACTGGGCCAGGGATCATTGATACAAACCTTTTGTCCACCCGATTCCGTATAACCTGTCACCACCATATAATGCTGGAATCCATCCGAATTCTGCCTGTGAATAAATCCCACCGGCCTGCCCATCTGGATTTCCGCCTTGAGCTGGTCAAATGTGAAGGTGGTTGCATAAGTTGAGGTAAAGCCATATTTGCTGAATTCCGGCATACCACCCTGTACGCAATTGGCAAAATTGTTGCAGCAATCGGTACGTGTGAAGCGCTTATTGGCCTGTGTGCATTGGGTCACATCGACCGAGGCACCCAGGTAAGCCATAATCATTTCACCGCTGGCAGCCCAGCACCAACTGGTGGTTTGCTGTGCATAAAGGGGCACGGGAAGTACGGTTTCCCATCCTTTGAGAATCCAGGGATGATTGTCGTTCAAGTAGCTCCTGAGGGCGATCCATAACTTGCTATTAAAAGCTTCCAATCCCACTGCATGGGTTGAGTTGTAATAGGCAGGAGTGGGTTGAGTGGCCGCAGTCCAGGTTGAACCATCCGTGGTATAGTTATAATAAAGTGTGGTGCCCCCGGTGGATTTATGGATCATGTACATCCTGTCCAGGTATGCATGGATCGTTGGCGTAACCGCTGTCGCAATACTGGGAACGGTATATGCTGCATTCCAGGTTGTCTGGCCGCTCAAGGAACTCGAAATATAGATATTATTATTTCCATCTCCTTTATACGCCACATATATTTTCCCATTAAATGCAGTGGCACTGGGGTATTCCGATGTCGTTACACTGGGGATCTGGTAGGATGTACTCCAGGTTGCACCATCGGTGGACGCACATACATAGATGTTACTGTTCGCCGCTCCTTTGGTCACCAATTGTAATTTGTTGTTGAATACCGTTAACGCGGGCGCAGTACTGGTGGTTTTCCCGGAAATGATCGCGGGCGTACTCCAGGTGGAACCATCCGTGGAACTGGTCAAATAGATATCGTTTGTCGTGGCCGATTTATACGCAATGTACATCTTGCCGTTGAAAACTTCTCCTGCCACCGGATGCGATGTGCTGGCTCCCGTTAGTGTATAAAATCCATAATAGATAAAGCCACCATCATCCGACCGCATATACGAAATCGTGTTATCCGGTTTTTTAAAAAAATAGTAGAGTTTGCCGTTGAATCCGACAAACGTTGGACTGCATGTGGTCTCACCACCCGTGTAAATCCCGAAATCTCGATAATCATACCAGTAATGTTCTGCGAAGGCAACGCCTGAAAATCCACCGATTACCAGCGCGATAATCAATATTCGCAGGGTCCGAATTACCATACTACTTTTAAATGTTGTGTTCATAACGTGTTTCCTCCTTTTTGTACATTTTAAACTTTGTGTTCATACTGTGTTTTCTCCTATTTTTATTTTTTTAATTTATTGTTGGCAGTTATGATATTATTATATAAATATAGTCTTTTTGGTAAGCTCCCAATATATCGGATTTTCAAGATGATTTTTCGTTTTTACATTTTAATAGCTTTGGGATTTGCAAGCGCCTGATCATGAGTTTGAAGAGAAATAAGATATACTTTAAT
>DATGXD010000203.1:0-9668 GCA_035299105.1 Paludibacter sp.
ATTTGCAATTGCGCGAGGGCCAGACACTTCATTTTGAACTCGGCCGGGCCGTTGTGGCACAATGCGGAAGCCTGATTTCGAAAGTGTTGTACATAAAAAGGGGCAGTTCGAAGAATTTTGCCATTCTGGATGCAGGCTTTACCGAACTCATCCGCCCGGCACTGTACCAGGCTTACCACCGGATTGAGAACTTGTCTTCCGACCTGCCGGTTGAACCTTACGATGTGGTGGGTCCTATTTGCGAATCGTCCGATACATTTGCCAAAGGTTTTGAGCTTAACCAGACCAAACGTGGCGACATCATTGCCTTGCGTTCGGCAGGTGCCTACGGCGAAATCATGGCTTCGCAATACAATTTACGCAAATTGCCAAAAGCTTACACATCAGACGAATTAATCTGATTTCCAAAATAATAAAAGGGTAATTGGGGTTACACCAAATATCGATATTGCATAAATATATGGAGGATTTTTACGGGTTTTCGTTTACAACAATTGAACTGGTTGCCGCCGGAATACTGCTGCTGGCATTTAGCCACCAATTGTATTATTATTTCCGCTACCTGAACGGGGTTTTGCACTACAAACAACAGGTCAGGAAGGGGAAAGTGCAGTTTGCAACCGGGCAGCCCCCTGTTTCGGTGATAATCTGCGCAAAAGACGAGGCGGAAAACCTGCGGAAATTCCTGCCATTCATTCTCGAACAGGATTACCCCGACTTCGAGGTAATTGTTATCAACGACAGTTCGACCGACGATACCGACATCCTGTTGAACGACCTGAGTGTGCTTTACTCGAATTTGCGGACAACATTTGTCCCGGTTGGAGCCAACAACCTGAGTACCAAAAAACTTGGACTTACCTTGGGAATCAAGGCTGCGAAAAACGACATACTGCTTTTCACCGATGCCGACTGCAAGCCCGAAGGTAAAAACTGGATAGCCCGGATGGTCCGGAACTTCAACCCCGAAACCGACTTTGTATTGGGTTATGGTGCGTACATGAATAAAAAAGGATTGCTGAACAGGATGATAACCTACGACACCTTGTTTATTGCGTTGCAATACATGGGAATGGCACTGGCACGCAAGCCCTACATGGGCGTGGGGCGCAACATGGCCTACCGGAAGGAGATTTTCTTTTCGCAAAAAGGCTTTGCCTCCATACTTCATTTGAGCGCCGGCGACGACGACTTGATGGTGAATAAAGCCAGTACCGCCCGGAACACCCGTGTTGAAATTGAACCTGGCAGCATTACATGGTCGGAGCCAAACGAAACGTTCAGGGGATGGTTCTTCCAGAAAGAAAGACACCTGTCGGTGTCCTCGTTTTATAAGGGATCGAGCAAATTCAGGCTTATGACCGAACCGGTTTCCCGCGGGCTTTTTTACGCCTCCTCCATTATTGGTTTCATTTTCGGGAACCTAATCACCTGTATTTTCGCCGCCTTGTTGCTGGTCACCCGTTTTGCCGTGCAGCATTCGATTATCAACCGCTCATCGAAACATTTCGGTGGACGGAAATACTTCTTTGTGTTGCCATTCCTCGATATTTTCCTGCCGTTGGCCTGCCTGTATATTCTTACATTCGGCAGGTTGTCGTCGAAGAGAAAAAACATCCGATGGAAATAAGCCACTTGCAGTAAGGAATTTTCGAAGCCGCTTTGATTAGGTTATCAAAGCGGCTTTTTTATTTCTGTTTCCCACCTTCGGGACGAAGCCAATTACCTCAGGAGACCATCTCCACATCCAGCACCACTTCGCCAAATTCAACCATGGCATTGAATAAGGCAATCCGGCTGTATTGTTTCAAATCCGAAGCCGCTATATCTTTTTCAACAATTTTCCCTTCGGCCAAAAGCGATGCCCTGTTCACGCCGTAAAGCAGTGGAACCCGGGGCGTGAACCAGTTTTTCCCGTTCCACAACGCGATATTGGAATACGAGGTATCGGTGAGCAGGCCGTTCTTCACCAATAGCACATCGTCGCACTCACCACGCAAGGCAAAAGCGGTATCGAAACCGCTGCGATTGTTGGTCTTATAAGGCAAACTATCCTGAGTCGTTTCCACTATTTTCAACGAGGTGATTTCCCGGCGGACATAGGGGACGAACTCCGTGGAGTGGATTTCCGAACCGTATAAAACCCGGCATTTTAAAAGTCCACTGGTTGGGAATGGTGTTTTGGCAAGGTGCTCCTTCAGTTGGGGGATTTCCTGCCCCGGGAAAAAGTCCCTGAACGCACGGTTCATCCTCTCCTGGTGGAAATCGAGGCGAAAAAAATCACCATCCTGCAATTTGATTGATTCAATGAACTGGCACATATACTTTTTGGATCAACTCTTTATATTCATTTTCCATCACACTCCGGGCTGTGATGCCGCCACCGCTTTTAAAAACCAGTTTCTCGCCTGCTTGCTCCACAAAACGAATCATCACACCCGAGTCGAGGTTTTCGCCATCGAAAAACCCAAAAACACCCGTGTAGAACCCTCGCTCGTACCCTTCTGCTTCATCGATAATTTCCAGCGTTTTATGTTTGGGCGCCCCACTGATAGAGCCTGCCGGTAGCAAGGCCATCAGCACCCTGCCCAACTCCGACCGGTAATTATCTGGCAAAACACCTGATATTTCGGAACTTACCTGCAACAAATCCTTTTTGTTGGTTGCTATTTTTTCCACATACCGGTACCGTTTCACTTCCACTTGATCGGCCACCCGGCTCAAATCGTTGCGGATCAAATCCACTATCGTTGCATGTTCGGCCTTTTCCTTGGCATCGTCCAGAATAAGTTTCTCAGCATGGGGGATTGTGGCATCAATGGTGCCTTTCATCGGAAATGAGGAAATTGTCCGCCCCTGAATCCGTACAAAAGTTTCAGGCGAAAAAACAGTGAACCCGCCACGCAGCCACAACTTATATTTGGCCTCGCTTATCCGATATAAATCTTCCAACGAAAGATTGGTTTCAACCTCGGTAGGTTGCGTGAGATTGGTCAGAAACGAGTTGCCCAGATTTATCTGCTGCTTCACAAAGTCGAACCGGGGTTTGTAATCCGCTGCACTTACCGGAATTAGTTTCCACTGCGCAGCAATTTTCCCAGGATTGCACTCGAGTTTCGGGCTAATCCGGAAACGGACAAAGCAAGGGTTTATTTCCGGTTCGGGAATTACATAACCGTGCAATGCCCTGAAGTCGACAATAAACAAAAAAGGAATCCGCGCCGAACCCAATTCATTCATCCTGCTGATAATCCGGTTTTTATCAAGCAGTTCGTAGGGGAAATTTTCACTCGTTTTCATTGTTGCAAAGTTAGTGAATTTTTCAATACGGGCAGGAAGGGAATTGGGGATGGGCGGAATGCGAACAAATCCACCAATTTCATTAAAATAATTCAACGCCACGAACATAGCCTTGCCAGGTCTGTTTTATTGCTTACTTCAAGAAATAAGCCGTTTCCGAGGATTATTTCCGCGGTAATTATTCAAACAAACAAACGATACGATTATGAAAACCGTTAGAATTCACGAATATGGGAATGTGGATGTTCTTCATATGGAGGATATGCCTATTCCTCAGATTGGCGCAGATGAACTATTGATTAAAATCCATGCGGCATCGGTCAATCCCGTCGACTGGAAAGTGCGGGAAGGTTGGATGAAAGAAATGCGAATCCATAAGTTACCGCTGACATTGGGCCAGGATTTCTCGGGAACAGTTGAGAAAACAGGTAAAAACGTCAAAGGGTTTAATGTAGGCGACTACGTTTACGGCAGGTCTTCTATCGAACGCGATGGCACCTATGCCGAATACATAGAAGTCAAGGCGAATGAGGTGGCTTTAATGCCTAAGTCCACCAATTTCAATGAGGCGGCAGGCATTCCGCTGGTAGGAACCACGGCTTGGGAGACATTGATCAACCGGGCCAGAATCAAAAAAGGGCAACGGGTGCTAATACTTGCAGCCTCGGGAGGCGTGGGTTCGTTGGCAGTGCAGATTGCCAAGGCGAAAGGCTGTTATGTGATTGGCACGACGTCGAAAGTGAATATTGAACTGGTAAAAAGCCTGGGCGCCGACGAAGTGATTGATTACCTGAACGAAGATTTCAGTACAAAACTGAAAGACATTGATGTAGTGCTGGATACGATTGGTGGCGACATCCAGAAGAAAGCCTTCAACGTGATCAAGCGGGGTGGAACACTTGTCACCACATCCAATCCGCCCGACCAGGAACTGGCTCAACGTTACGGGGTACGTGCCGAATCGGTTTTTGTGGGGCCGAATGCCCATATCCTGAACGAATTGCGGAAATATATCGATGCAGGGCTGATTCGCCCGGTGGTGGATAAGGTTTATAAGTTTGAAGACGTGAAACTGGCGCAAAATTACAGCCAGTCGGGGAAAGCCCGGGGTAAAATCATATTGGAAATCGGGAATTAGAACCCCCGGGGGAAGAATCCCCCAAAAAGTAACAAGTAACCACAAGTAATCAAGACATGAATTACTTGCGGTTATCTTGTTTGTTATTTCCAATTCAGAATTACCTTCCCACATTCGCCACTTTCCATCACATCGAAACCCTTTTGGAAATCAGCGGCTTCGAAACGATGCGTTATCACCGGTGTGAGGTCGATACCGGTAATCAGCATTTGCTCCATCTGGTACCAGGTTTCCCACATTTCGCGGCCATAAATCCCTTTCAACGTCAGTGCTTTAAAAATAATCTTATCCCACTGGACGGTAGTTGTGTTGGGTAGAATTCCCAGTAAGGCAATTTTCGACCCCTTGTACATGTTTTCAATCATGCTTTCGAATGCAACCGGCGAACCGGACATTTCCAACCCGATATCGAAGCCATGCATGTGGAGGCCTTTAACCGCATCTTCGATGGTTTGCCCTTTCCGTGGATTAATGGTGAGGGTGGCACCCATTTTCTTTGCAATTTCCAGGCGGTAATCGTTCAGGTCGCTCACCACGATATTCCGCGCCCCGGCAAACTTACAAATTGCCGTTGCCATGGTTCCAATCAATCCCGCACCGGTAATCAGCACATCTTCGCCAATCATGGGGAAAGACAAGGCTGTATGGGTCGCATTCCCGAACGGATCCATAATGGACGCGATTTCATCCGGAATACGGGGATCGAGATGTACCACGTTTTGTGCTGGCAACGACAGGTATTCTGCAAAGGCTCCATCGCGGTCCACCCCTACCCCAACGCTATTTTCGCATACATGCAACTTCCCACGCCGGCAGTTGCGGCAATGACCGCAAGCGATATGCCCTTCGCCAGTCACCCGGTCGCCAATACGTATATTCCTCACACCGTGTCCTTTATCTACTACTTCGCCCACATATTCGTGGCCAATGGTCATCGGCGTTTTTATCGTGCGTTGCGACCAGTCGTCCCAATTGTAAATATGCAGGTCGGTACCACAAATAGCCGTTTTCCTTATTTTTATCAACACATCGTTTACCCCCATGTGCGGAATGGGAACATCTTCCATCCAAATCCCTTTTTCGGGACGAAGCTTTACAAGTGCCTTCATATTTTAGGTTAATTGACGATTAGTTAATTGTCTGATTGATTTATTAACCAATTTATAAATTATCAGCAAGTACAGATTTAATACATTGGCATAATTACCGCATCACCACATTCAATTCCTTCCCCACTTTCACAAATGCCCGGACACATTTGTCCAAATGTTCCTGTTCATGTGCAGCCGAAATCTGCACCCGGATCCGGGCTTGCCCTTTGGGAACCACGGGGAAATAAAACCCGATAACGTAAATACCTTCGTCGAGCAGCCGTGCCGCCATTTCCTGCGAAAGCCTGGCATCGTAGAGCATCACGGCGCAAATGGCCGATTCGGTAGGTTTTATGTCGAAGCCTGCCGCTTTCATTTTTGAAATAAAATAGGCAGTGTTCCGGTGCAACCTGTCCTGCAATTCATTGGTTTCGTCCATCATTTCAAACAGCCTGATTCCAGCAGCTGCCACCATGGGTGGGATGGAATTCGAAAACAAATACGGCCTGGAACGTTGGCGCAGCAGGTCGACAATTTCTTTTTTCCCGGTGGTGAAACCGCCAATAGCGCCGCCAAAAGCTTTTCCCAGTGTCCCCGTGATAATCTCAATTTTGCCCCGCAAGCCATACCGTTCGGTTACACCACGACCGGTTTCGCCCACAACACCTGCCGAATGCGATTCGTCGACCATGACCATGGCATTGTACTTTTGGGCCAAAGTATAAATTTCATCCAATGGTGCCACGTTGCCATCCATCGAGAAAACACCATCGGTTACAATCAGCCTGAAACGTTGAGCCTGTGCAGCTTTCAGTTGGTTTTCAAGCCCTTCCATATCGGCATTGGGATAGCGGTAACGTTGTGCCTTGCAAAGCCGAACCCCATCGATTATCGATGCATGGTTTAGCTCATCGGAAATTATGGCATCCTCCTCGGCCAGTAACGGTTCGAAAACACCACCGTTGGCATCAAAGCATGCAGCATATAAAATACTGTCCTCCGTCCCGAAAAACCTCGCTATCGATTCTTCCAGCCTTTTGTGCAAATCTTGTGTCCCACAGATAAACCGGACCGATGAAACCCCATAACCATGTGAATCAAGCGCATTCCGGGCAGCTTCGCGCATGGCAGGATGGTTCGACAAGCCCAGGTAATTGTTGGCACAGAAATTCAACACTTCCTTTCCATCGGCAACCCGGATAACCGCACCCTGCGGCGACACAATCACCCGCTCGTTCTTATACAGTCCTGCCCCACGGATAGAGTCCAGTTCAGCCTGCAAATGCGTTTTAAATTCAGCGTACATAATCCATTCATTTAATTAGAACCAAATTCAAGGCAATCAGTGTCTGCGCAACTCCGTATCCGGATTCAATTCATTGCATCTGAAAAGATATGATTTCATTTCATATAAACTCTAATAGATTCAATCCAGAAATGTTCACGGTTAAACGCAAACTGCCATTTTTAAAAGCACGACGAAGCAAAAGTAATGAAATCCGTGAATTATTATTCAGAATAAATTTATTTTTTCATAAATGCCATCCAAATCCACACATCCAAAAAACAAAAAAGACCATCCTTGTTTTTTAACAAAGACAGTCTTTAAAAGCAACAACCGGAAGTTCGGTTTTTTAAATTTCCCGGGTTTGGAAAGCCGAAAACAGTTTATGCACGAAAGGATAAACCTGGCAAGCCACACAATAGCCAAGCACCGATTCCAAAAAAGCACAGGCGCCCAATATCGCACCGACAATGAGGGTTGTATTGGTCGCCCCAAAAATAAAGCCGACTAGCAATACAAGGCTGAATAACAACCCAATACGGGAAGCGAAAATTTTAGGCCCAGCATTAATCAGAGTGGGTTTCAATGAAATTGCCGCGGTGATATTCCTGGAAAAAAAAGAGAAAAGGCTGTAACGGAAGAATTTACCTGAACGAAGGAAAAAATCCACAAATAAAACAAACAAGGCTGAAACATGTCCGGTTGCAAAAAACAGCCCGAGGAAAAGAAGTGTGAATGCACCATTCAAACGCGCCACATGTTCGTCTATCTTGCGGTTCGAAATCGGGCAAAATGCTGTTGCTTTCATAACTGTTCATTTTTAGAATTTCATGTTACAAAAATACCACTACCCAGGCAAGCATGAAATACCATTGAACCAGTATTTTACATACCATAAACCAGGGATAAAACGTAAAAGAGCATATCGCCGTTTGCAGCCCCGCAGCCGGCACGAAAAAAAAACAGCCCGGACAGGAATTCGATATCCTGCCCGGGCTAATTAGATATAGGTCAGATATTTACTCTTTCACAACCTTCTTGATAAACATACCTTTGCTTGTGGAAATCTGGGCCATGTAGATTCCCTTGGGCAATTGTTCGAGGTTCAATTGCTGCTGGTTAGTGGTTAACAATCGTTTCCCCGAAACTGTAAATATTTCAATTTTATTTACATCACCACCATTCACATAAATAGTTGACTTGGTCGGGTTTGGATAAACAGAATAAAGTTTGCCTAGCATAATGTCATCCAAGCCGGTGATTTTAGGCGACCACGTTATGGATGTATTCGAGAAACAAGCCTGGGTTGTGCCCGAAATGGTTCCTGTAGAAGTAGCTGCACCTTTTGTGAACGTATAGGCAACTATTTTATGACCACTCGTCCCGACCGAAACGTTGTCGCAGAGGATTTCCATTTTCACAGTATAAACACCGTCGGGTACAGTCGAGATATTCACTGTCTTACCCCAATAACAAGTTTTGGTACCATAATTCGAATTTGTTGCACCTGTGATTCCATCCACGTTTACTTTTGCGGCGCGGTTTGTCCAGCTTCCTATCAACCCATACCATACAGTTAAATCAGCAGCAGACGAATTGCCGTTGCTTGTATTGTACAGCATGGTGTTGACCAATTTGCCCGCACTATCTTGAACCCATATGGCCAACACATTTTTCGGGTCATAACCTGTGTTAGCCCCCGGACTACTTGTAGTGGTTGTTACGGTAAGCGTACCGTTTGTTTGCGCCTGCATGCTGAGGAAACAAACCAGAAAAAAAGAAATGAGAAGTTTTGCTTTCATATCGGATAGTTTACGGAAATTAATAATATTTTGCAAAGGTATGAATATTACTGGAATACACAACCATTGTATTTATTACATTTTTATTACAATAACACTTTTTATAAAAGTAAAACCAGCCGAATACGATTTACAACTTCAAAATATAGCGGTTTGATTTTAATATCATTGCAAAATAATGTACTTTTGTAAATGAAAGTACAGATTTAGTTTATATTAATCTATAGTTAGATTTTAATATGCTATTTTGTACGCAAAGGCTCTAAGACACAAAGCCGCGATGAAATATCTTTAATCTCCGGACCAACTTTGTGTCGTGGCGACTTAGCGACTTAGCGTTCAAAGGTTTTAGCGATTGGCATCTCCGGAGTTACATTATAAATTAAATTTGAACACGTACTTACCACTAATAAGAGCATATGGAAAACGAGGGCATGGTGCTCCGCACCGAACATTTATTCAAAAAATATGGCAAACGCATGGTGGTGAACGATGTTTCCATCGATGTGAAGCAAGGTGAAATTGTCGGACTGCTCGGTCCCAATGGCGCTGGAAAAACCACCACATTTTACATGACAACCGGGCTTGTGACCCCAAATTCAGGAAAAATATTCCTGAACGAGGAAGAAATAACCCACTTCCCGGTATACAGGAGGGCACAGAAAGGAATCGGTTACCTGGCGCAGGAAGCTTCGGTTTTCCGGAAAATGACCGTGGAGGACAATATCCGTTCGGTACTGGAAATGACCAAATTCAGCAAGGAGTACCAAGCCGAATCGCTTGAGACCCTGATTGCGGAATTCAACCTGGAACATGTGCGGAAAAACATCGGCGACCGACTTTCGGGCGGTGAACGCCGCCGTACCGAAATTGCACGCTGCCTGGCTATCGAGCCACGCTTTATCATGCTCGATGAACCATTTGCAGGTGTCGACCCCATTGCAGTCCAGGACATCCAGGACATTGTGTGGAAACTGAAAGACAAAAACATCGGGATCCTAATTACCGACCACAATGTGGATGAAACACTTTCGATAACCGACCGTGCCTAC
>DATGXD010000204.1:0-3352 GCA_035299105.1 Paludibacter sp.
ATGGATTCACGTGCAGATTCTGCACCCGGCTCATGCTCCACCAAAATCCTGGGAGCCGGATAACCGATTGGCGGGTAGGTGCGCTATTTATGGAAGCTGGAACTGGTAAAAGCCGTGTAGCTGTAGAGATAGCCAACGAAACACCTTGCGACCTAATAGCTTGGGTTGGTCCATTCCAAACTATTTGGCCGGATGATCCTAAAATAAATTCTATAATAGATGAGATAAACAAATGGGGTGGATTTAAATCAGAAGTGATTTATACCGGAATTGAAAGCCTTCAGAACTCCGACCGAATTTATCTGAACCTCCGTAATCGACTGGAGCAAGCGAAGAACCCAATGATAATAATTGACGAAAGCCTGAAGATAAAGAATGCGGAATCGAAGCGAACAAGGCGAATGATGGATCTATCCAATTTATCAACCTATAAGTTGATTTTGAACGGAACACCCATCACTAAAAATTTGCTGGACTTAAAGCCGCAAATGGATTTTCTTTCACGGAAAATACTCAACATGAGCGATGCCGAATTCAAGAATACATTTTGCGCTTATACCACCGTTACAAAGTCGTTCGGCGGTCGAAAAGCCTACACCAAGGAATTTATAACCGGTTACGAAAACGTTGATTACCTGTACTCGCTCATTCGCCACTACGTGTTTGAGTGCGATTTGACACTTTCTGTCAAACAGTTATACAACACAATCAGTTACCAGCTATCTGAAGAACACACAGCCAAATATACAATGCTCAAAGAAAAGTACTTGGATAATGAGATGCTTCAGTGGAAGAACAACAACATTTTCCTCGAAATGACTCAGAAAATGCAACACACGTATAGCTGCACCGAAGAAAAGTTTGAGAAACTGGAAGCGTTATTCAAAGAAATTCCGCAGGAACAAACCATTATCTACTGCAAATACATTGACAGCCGCGAAGCTTGCGAAAAACGATTCCCGAAAGCAACTGTACTCAGCTATCAGAAAGAATCGCTAGGACTAAACCTTCAGCACCTGTGCAATACGGTTTATTTCGACAAGAACTGGGATTATGCGCTTCGGGTACAGTCAGGCAGGCGCACCTTCCGCACCGGGCAGGAGTACGATTGTCGTTACTGGGACTTAACCGGAAACGTAGGACTCGAAATCCTGATTGATAAAAATATCACTAAAAAAACGGGCATGGCAGAATATTTTAAAGGAAAAACAAAAGAAGAAATAAAAGCAGAATTATGAATGTTTACGAAGCTTCACAACTCAGATTAAAAACCATTTTCGACCAGTTCGACAATGTGTGTGTGTCGTTTTCGGGTGGTAAAGATAGCGGTGTATTGCTCAATTTGTGCATTGATTATATCCGCGCACATTGTCCGGATCGTAAATTGTGTGTTTTCCACATGGATTATGAAGCACAATATACCATGACCACCGAATATGTTGAGCGTACCATTGCCGAAAATACCGACATTTTAGATGTATATCGCTGTTGTGTACCTTTCAAAGTGACAACTTGCACTTCGATGCACGAAAGCTATTGGAGGCCATGGGAACAGTCTAAGCGTGATATTTGGGTAAGTAAAATGCCTGATAGCTGCTACACTGAAAAAGATTTTCCATTCTTTAAACCCAATATGTGGGATTATGAATTTCAGGAAAAGTTTAGTTTATGGTTGCATAAACGAAATGGAGCAACCCGAACGGCTTGTTTGGTAGGTATTCGTACACAGGAATCGCTAAACCGATGGCGCGCCATTCATAGCGACCGAAATTACCGTAACTATAACGGAATAAAGTGGACAAAGGAAATGTTCCCGAATGTATTTAATGCTTATCCGGTTTACGATTGGCTGACAACGGATGTGTGGACTGGAAACGGTCGATTCGGTTGGACGTATAATAAACTATACGATCTATTTTATAAAGCCGGTGTTCCACTCGAAAAACAACGTGTTGCAAGTCCGTTCCTTTCAACTGCTCAGGATAGTTTGAAACTTTATCGAGTAATAGAACCGCATACGTGGGGTAAATTGATAAGCCGTGTAAATGGTGTGAACTTCACCGGAATATATGGTGGAACTACATCCATGGGATGGAACTCAATTAAACTTCCAGCTAATCACACATGGGAAAGTTACATGTATTTCCTGCTGAAAACATTGCCCGAAGAAACCCAGGCTAATTACCTAGATAAACTTTCGGTAAGTATGAAGTTTTGGAGGGAGAAAGGCGGAGTTCTTTCTTCTGAAGTAATTGAAAAACTAAAGCAATCGGGCATTGAAATTAAAGTATCAGAATCTACCAATTATCAAACTTCGAAACTCCCTGTTCGCATGGAATATATTGACGAAATTGATATATCTGAAGCAAAGGAAATACCCACATTCAAGCGCATGTGTATCTGTATCATGAAGAATGACCACCTTTGCAAATACATGGGTTTTACCCTGAATAAAAACGAGATAGCTAGACGAAAAAATATAATGGAAAAATATAAATCACTCTTATGAAATCACCCGTATATAATGTTCAGGCTGTGCCAATGGATAAAATTCAGGCAAACAGCTATAACCCAAATTCAGTAGCTCCGCCCGAAATGAAGTTACTGTATCAATCTATTAAAGAAGATGGTTATACCATGCCGATAGTGTGTTACTACTTGTCAGAAATTGACAAGTACGAAATTGTTGACGGCTTCCACCGGTACACGGTAATGAAAATACACCGCGATATTTACGAACGTGAGAACGGAATGCTTCCGGTAGTAACTATTGAAAAAGACGAATCGAACCGCATGGCTTCAACCATTCGTCACAACCGTGCCCGTGGTAGCCATGATGTAGATCTAATGAGTAATATAGTTTCGGAACTTACTCAGGCAGGCATGAGCGATACATGGATTATCAAAAACATTGGTATGGATGCTGATGAATTATTAAGATTAAAACAAATAACAGGGCTTGCAGCCTTATTTAAAGATAACGAATTTAGCAACTCAAAAGAAATATTATGACAATAAGAGAATCAATTATATACTATCAGAATAAAAAAGGGATTAAGAATAAAGTAATATGTGAGGCTTGTTCTATCGGAGAAACACCCTATAGTTTATTTATAAATAATAAGAGAAATCTTCCTTATGATCAACTACAACGAATAATGGATTTTCTAAGCCTCGAAATAGCGGAAAGGCTTCTTTCTTAAATGGGGCATAACGACCGAGTGTATATGCAGTTGAGCGTTGAATTGCAGGGTTGAAAAATTGCATATACACGTGTGTTAGGTGCTGGCTTTTCTTTCTTAATCTTTTAAAACTTACAAAATGAAGATATTAAACTTATATGCAGGTATTG
>DATGXD010000205.1:0-45035 GCA_035299105.1 Paludibacter sp.
ATAAAAACGAGTCGGAACGCCATAGCCAGCTCATGCAGGCCTACATGGACCAGCTGCCTTATCCCGCCACTATTGTCGACCTCAACGGGACTTTGCTAATGGCCGGCAAGAGCCTCCTCGACTTTTGGAACGTGACACCCGAGAAAGCCGTGGGCATGTCGCTCTCCGAGTTGGTTACCGACAAGCAGTATGCAGCACAGTTGCAACAAGACATACAGGAGATATTGAAGTTCAAGGAAGCCATAGAGCATGAAACAACTTTCACGCTTCCCGGCAAGAAGCAGCAAACGTTCATTACCACCCTGTTCCCGTTAATGAACAAGGATGGCTGCCTTACGGCCATTGGCGTGCTGAGGGTGGACATCACGAACAGGAAAAAACTGGAGAAAGAGCGGTCGAAATGGATGCTGGAGGCCATGCAGTCGCAGGACTTGTTACGGTCGGTTATTGACAATGTGCCAATCCCTATTTTTTATAAGGATATCAACGGTGTGTACAAATTCCTCAACCAGGCTTTTTGCGAGGTCCACGGGCGGAACGAAAAGGAACTGATAGGAAAAACCCTTTCTGAATTGACTGTAAGCAAGAGGATTGCCGATAAATGCAACCAAATGGATATAGACTTGTACCGCGACCGGGTAATCCAACGGTATGAATGCAAGATGAAGTATGCGGACAAAAGTGAGCATGATATAATATTCAACAAATCCCCGTTTTACGACTCGTACGGGAACCTGCTTGGCCTGGTTGGCGCCATGTTCGATATTACCGAACTCAAGAAGGCTGAAAGGGAACTGTGGCAAAACCGCCAGTTGCTTCAGAATGTGATGGACAATATTCCCCAATCGATATTCTGGAAGGATGCCGGTTCTGTTTTCATGGGATGCAACCGGGCGTTTGCCGAAGATGCAGGCCTGTCATCGCCGGCCGACATTGTCGGGAAAACGGATTACGACATGCCGTGGGCCGAACAGGCCGAACTGTACACAACCGACGACCGTCAGGTGCTGGAAAGCGGCGAGCCGAAACTGGGCTACGAAGAACCCTTGGTTACCGCCGATGGGAGCAGGATATGGTTGAACACCAACAAGGTGCCGTTGCGCGACAAGGATGGGAAGGTTTATGCCGTGCTGGGGACCTTCGAGGATGTTACCGAGCGGAAATTAAGGGAACAGCAGCTTGAGGAGACGCGCAAGCAGATAGCAGATGCCTGGCAGCTGTTGCAGGACTTTATGGACAATATCCCGTATGAAATTGTGATGCTCGACCTCGAGGAGCGGATTGTGATTATCAACCACGCTTTTGCTGGAACTTTGAATTCCACCCGGGAGGAATTGATCGGGAAGTATTACCCCGATTTTGTCGATGCCCAACTGCGGGATATTGCAATAAACTCGAACAAGGAGGTGATAGAAAAGAAGCAGCAACTAACTTTAAGGGAACAAATATTAACTGATTCGGGCGAACTGAACCATATCCTTACCGTCAAATTCCCTGTGTACAATTCCGAGGGAATTTTCTTGTACATAGGAATTGTGGATGCGGACATAACAATGTCTGTCAACCGCGAAAATGAACTCCAACGTGCGAAGGAAGAAATAGAAAAGAGCCGCCAGTTCCTCCAGGCTTTCATGGACAATGCTTCTGCCGCCATGTTTGCCAAGGATATTAGCTCCGGGGAATACATCCTGAGGAACCGGATGAAAAATATTTACCAGCACAAAGGAAAGTTGTTAAGGTTTTTCCCGGAAAATGGACGGAAAAAAGATTATCTGCCCGAGGAATCGAGGTTCGATGACATCCAGGTGATGAAAGGTGGCAAACCCCTGGAATTTTTCGATATCATTGAAAACGAAAACGGTACCGAGGAATATTACAAAACACTGAAATTCCCCATCTACGACAAGCAGGGGACTCCCATGGCGGTGGGAGCCATCACCAACGACATTACCGACATGATAAACAGGGAAAACGAATTGGTACGCATGCAGGATGAGATTGAAAAGAGCCGCCAGTTCCTCCAGGCTTTCATGGACAATGCCTCCACTTCCATGTTTGCCAAGAATAAGGATGGGCAGTACCTGATGGTTAACAAGAAGAAAATAGAATACCTGCCTTTGCAAAAGCCCTTGATAGGGCATACCGAGGAGGAAGCCCTGGAAGACCCGACACGGATCACATCGTTCAGGAAGGAAGATGCGCAGGTGATAGCTTGCGGGCATCCAATGGAGTTTTTCGATACGGTTACACGCGAGAATGGTATAACCGAGCATTATAAAACGATTAAATTCCCGATCCTGGACAAACAAGGCAATTTTTTGGCAGTAGGCGGTATTACCACCGATATTACAGACATTATTATGCGTGAAAATGAACTAACTGATGCGAAGAACAGGGCGGAAGAAGCGGCTAGTGCCCAGGAGCGTTTCCTGGCGGCCATGAGCCACGATATGCGAACCCCGCTGAATGGCATTGTGGGAATGATAAACCTGCTGGGGCAAACGCCATTGACTCCCGAGCAGCAGGAATACATGGATGCCATGAGGGTTTCGTCGACGAACCTGCGCGTGTTGATCAACGATATCCTGGACATATCGAAAATCCAGGCGGGGAAACTGAATATTGAAAGTGTGCTTTTCGACCTCGAAGAATTGTTGGATTCGGTCGAAGAAGTGTTTAAGCACGAGGCAAGGAAAAAGCAATTGGAATTTTCAATAACTATCGAAAGGGGGCTACCCACCATGTTGGAGGGTGACCCTACCCGCCTGAGCCAGATATTAAACAACCTGATAGGGAATGCGATGAAATTCACAGCCACGGGGTTTGTGCGATTGGATATACGGCATAAGGAACTTACCAGCAATAAGGTGCAGCTTATTTTTGCCATTGAGGATTCAGGAATCGGCATCAGCAGCGAGGGGCTATCCCGGCTCTTCCAGCCATTTTCGCAAGCAGGCTCGGACACCACCCGCAAGTTTGGCGGCTCGGGGTTGGGATTGTCGATATGCAAGAGCCTGGTGGAGTTGCAAGGAGGGGAAATAGGGGTTTCCAGCGAACCCGGCAAGGGAAGTACGTTCTGTTTTAGTATTCCATACTCAAAAGCAGGGCAACAGCCCAAACTAAAAGAGAAGCACAAAAGGCAAGAGGCTGTAGACTCCGGATTTTTCAGGCAGTTTGCCGGGTTAAAGTGCCTGATTGTAGAAGATAACCTGATAAACCAGAAAGTGGCTTTTCATACGCTTAAAAAGAACGGCATAGTGACCGATATTGCCAACAACGGCCATGAAGCAATAGATATTTTAAAAGAACACCGCGGAAAATATGATTTTATTCTGATGGATATCCAGATGCCCGAGATGGATGGCTATCAGGCTACGACTGCCATACGCGACGAACTTAATCTAGAAATACCTATTATCGCTATGACCGCTTCAGCCTTGAAAGGCGAAAAAGAACGTTGTATAGAGGTGGGTATGAATGATTTTGTGCCAAAACCGTTTATGATTGAAGAATTATTGTACGTTGTTCGAAAACTGATAACTGAAAAAGAAGAAACTGTTTCCCAAACTCCAAAAGAGGATACTAACAATAGGCTTAGAAATAAAGTAACAAGTTCGCATACAGAGTTTGGAGATGAACCATTATATGACATGTCGAACGTGCTCATGATGGAAGACAATTCATTCACGCTGGACATACTGAACACGTTTTTAGATACTATTCCTGAAGGACTCCAAAACCTGAAAGAGGAAATTTCCCGGGCGGAAGATTGGGAAAAAGTGTCGAAAATGGCGCATAAGCTCAAAGGCGGCGTAGGCATCCTGCAGATGAACAAGATGATAGAGAAACTGGCTTTTATAGAGATCAGTGCCAAGAAAAATGAAAACCTTGGAGAATTCGCAGGCGCTATTGAAACATGCATTAGTATTTACAACGCAGTGAAAGACGAAATAGTGAAGCTGAGAGACGAAGCGGAAAGGAGTGTGTCAAATGAGTGACGGAGGCAAACTATATTGTACCGTTACCTGGCTTTTGGAAATGGTAATAGAAAATCAGTAAACGCCGATTTTTGAATTGTTCCGGCCTGAATTCAAGTGATCAAATAAGTGCATGGAAGCACGGGTGGTGAGTTTAAACAAGTAAGAATTATGAAAACAATGTTGTTGAGAAAAATTCTTTTCGAAAGAATGCTATGCATGGGAAGTGTATTGGCATTTATCCTGTGCTCTCTTGTTCTGAAAGTCAATGCCCAAAGCGTTGCAAATTTTCGGTTTACCCAGGCCGGTTTGCCGGATAAAGCCGGTTGTTTTCTGCGTGACAGCAGAAATTATTTGTGGATTGGAACCGATGATGGATTATACCGGTATGATGGGTTTAAACTAAAACGATATAAAAACGATGCTGAAAACCCTGGATCAATAAGTGGAAATAAAATTATCAGCGTAAAGGAGGATGCTGATTCCAACATTTGGATAGTTCCGGCTAATGGGGCCTTATGCTTATATAACAGGGAGGTTGATTCATTTGTGCGGTTTAAAAACAATCCATCAGACAGTAAAAGTATAAGCGGTGATGTTGCTTCAGCCTTGCTTATAGACAAGCAACACCGCTTGTGGGTTGGGGTAAAAGGAAGATACGGGTTAAATAAATGGGATCCGCGTTCAAAAACATTTACGCATTACCGGATTATCGATACCCAAAATAAAATTGAGGTAAATACTATATACAGTATGGCCCAGGATAAATCAGGAAATATCTGGATTGCGGACGACAAGCTGGATGGTTTATTCCGGTTTGAACCGGGAACAAAGAAAGTGACCTATTATCCGAGTACTTCATTCCCGATTACGACTCACGGGAAGGACCTGTTTACGGATAAGGACGATATGTTGTGGATTTCAACCTACGGGCTTGGCCTTTTCTCGTTCAATCCCCGAAATAAAACTTTCACGAAGTACAGTTCGGCTGGTGATGGGACAGGTACAAACGGGACAATAATAGGCAACATTATCCAGGAGGATGACAATAATTTATTAATTAGTGTTGACCACGGAGGTATAAACCGGTACAGCAAAAAAACGGGAAGGTTTGACTATATCGTTTACAATCCTCAAAATCCCGAAGGGTTGAGTAACGATGGAGTATGGGGTTTATATAAAGATCGCGAAGGTATTTTATGGGTCGGGACATCCAGCGGAGGTGTCAATATATATAATCCGAAAGCCCATAAGTTTGAACACCTGAAAAGCATACCTGGCGTGCAAAACTCACTGAGCAATAACGGGGTAAATAGTTTATACGAGGATAGTAAGGGTCAGATATGGATAACCACGGAAGGAGGGGGAATTAATGTTTATGATCCCCGGGCAGGGAGTTTTAAGCACTACCAAAAAGACCCGAAGAATCCGTATAGCTTACCATGTAATGGGGTCAGGTATACGGTAGAGGACCGCAACCACGATTATTGGTTCGGGACTTGGGATGGCGGGCTTATCAAAATGGATCACCGCACGGAAAGGTTTACGCAATACTTGCCCCAAAGCAAGATCCCGTTTGATATTTCGGGGAGAAATATATGGACCACGATGGTTGATAACGATGGCCTGATTTGGCTGAGTATTTGGTGCGTTGGAATTGATTTGCTTGACCCGGATAAAGGTATTGTAAAGAAATTTTTGCCTGATAAGCAAATAGAGGGAAGGTTGTATGATCCGGTGATATTTAATTTCTATCAGGACAGCCACTCAACGATATGGATATGCAACAACATGAAACTAAGTATGTTTGAGCCTGCCACGAATTCGTTTAAAATAGTGCCTGTCGTTCCCGATGGAGACAATGCCGTTAGTCTTATAGAAGATAAAGAAGGGTGTTACTGGCTGGGAACATTCAAATCCGGTTTGATTCGGTTTAAACGGGATGGCACCGTTTTAAAAGCGTACAACATCTCTAATGGTCTGGCAAATAATGCCGTTAACAGCATACTGGAAGACAATTACCACAACCTGTGGGTTTCAACCGGTAATGGCATCAGCAAGGTAAATTATAAGACAGGTGCCATTCGGAATTATACCATAGAGGACGGGCTTCCCAAAGGGATGTTTTGGCAGGGGAGTTGTCTGAAAACCAGGTCGGGTAAGATGTATTTTGGAGGAAGCAATGGAGTAAACTGTTTTTCCCCTGAAAGTTTAGTGAAAGACAATGATTATGTTCCGCCGGTTTATATCGACGAGTTTCTTATATTCAATAAAGCGGTAACTGTTGGTCAACCCGGTTCCCCTTTGCAAAAAGTTATTGAACAGACCAAGAAGATTGTATTGAACTGGGATCAGTCGGTCTTTACATTCGGTTTTTCGGCCATCGATTATACCCATCCTGAAAAGGGGCAGTATGCCTATAAAATGGAGGGCTTCGACCGGGAGTGGAATTATACCGGCGCCTCCCGGCGTACAGCCACTTATACCAACCTCGATCCCGGGGAGTATACATTCAGGGTAAAAGCCTCGAACAACGATGGCGTGTGGAACGAAACCGGGACTTCAATAAAAATAACCATTTTGCCCCCCTGGTGGCGTACATGGTGGTTTATAACAATTGTCGTGTTATTTGTGTTGTGCGCCACATTGGGGTATTACTTCTACCGGATTAACGCATTACAAAAGCAACGGAAAAAACTGGAGGATGTTGTAAAAGAACGGACGCTGGAAATAGAACAAAAAAACGAGCAGCTTGTTGTCCAGACCGAGAAACTGTGGGAAAACAGGCAGCTGTTGCTGATAATAATGGACAATATTCCGCAAGCCATCTTCTGGAAAAACCGCAACCTGGTTTACCTGGGGTGTAATCGGGCCTTTGCCGCCGACGCAGGGCTTTCGTCTCCAGCCGAAGTTGTAGGGAAAACCGATTGCGAAATGCCTTGGAAACCACAGGCCAGCCTATACCAGGCCGACGACCAACTGGTAATTGACACGGGCAAGGCAAAGCTAAACTACGAAGAACCGCAAACCACTCCGACCGGTGAAAGTATTTGGCTGCGCACCAATAAAGTCCCCGTATACGATTCCGAAGGCAATGTTATGGCTGTACTGGGTACCTACGAAGATATAACAGAAGCGGTTGAACGCGAGAAAGCCCTTGAAGATGCAAAACAGAAAGCAGAAAATGCCGCCAGCTCCCAAGAGCGTTTTCTGGCGTCAATGAGCCACGATATGCGCACCCCGCTCAACGGCATAGTAGGCATGATAAACCTGATGGAGCAAACACCATTGAACGCCGAACAGCAAGACTATATGGATGCGATGAAAGTGTCGTCTTCCAACCTCAGGGTGCTGATAAACGACATTTTGGATATATCGAAGATACAGGCCGGGAAACTGAACATCGAGAGTGTCCTTTTCGACCTGGAGGAATTGCTGGATTCGGTGGAGGAAGTGTTCAAGCACGAGGCAAGGAAAAAGCAATTGGAATTTTCAATTGGAACATGCAGAGGACTTCCCACCATGTTGGAGGGTGACCCTACCCGCCTGAGCCAGATCCTAAATAACCTGATTGGCAATGCCATGAAATTCACAGCTACGGGGTTTGTGCGATTGGATATACGGCATAAGGAACTCACTGATAACAAGGTGCAGATCACTTTTACCACTGAGGATTCAGGAATCGGCATTAGCAGCGAGGGGCTATCCCGGCTCTTCCAGCCATTTTCGCAAGCAGGCTCGGACACCACCCGCAAGTTTGGCGGCTCGGGGTTGGGATTGTCGATATGCAAGAGCCTGGTGGAGTTGCAAGGTGGGGAAATAGGGGTTTCCAGTGAGCAGGGGAAAGGAAGCACCTTCTATTTCAGCATTCCGTACAAGGTGGTGGAACAGCAGGCAAAACAGCGGTCGAGACACAAGGAAGAACCTTTGCCTGAGTCGCCGCAAGAGTTCTCGGGATTGAAATGCCTGATTGTGGAGGACAACCCCATTAACCAGAAAGTGGCGTTCCACACATTGAAAAAGAACGGGATAATTGCAGACATTGCCAATAACGGCCGGGAAGCGGTAGATATACTGAGGGAGTCGCCCGATGAGTACGATTTCATCCTGATGGATATCCAGATGCCCGAAATGGACGGGTACCAGGCCACTACGGTCATACGCAAGGAATTGTGCCTGAAAATACCGATTATCGCCATGACGGCTTCGGCGCTGAAGGGGGAAAGGGAACACTGCATGGAAGTGGGAATGAATGATTTTGTCCCCAAACCATTCATGATAAGCGAGTTGTTGTATGTCATCAAGCAACTGGACACGGATGTTTCCCATCATTCAAAGGGGGATGCTGCCGGCCTGGGACTGCCCGGAGAGCCGCGGGATGAATTTGCCGGCGAAGCATTGTACGATATGTCGAATGTGCTTATGATGGAAGATAACTCATTCACGTTGGACATTTTGAACACTTTCCTTGAAAGCGTGCCTGAGGGGCTGAAAAACCTGGAAAATGAAGTTTCACTGGCCAGCGACTGGGATAAAGTTTCGGCTATTGCCCACAAGTTGAAAGGGGGTGTGGGGATACTCCAAATGACCCGCATGATTGAACAGCTGCAAATTATCGAAACCAATGCGAAAACCCGGGAAAACCTCGAGTCGATTCCCCATGCTCTCGGCATTTGTGCCAGGATATTTGATGAGGTCAAGGATGAGATTGCGGGTATCCGTAGTAAAACCGAATCCGAAATGTAAATGGGAATTGCCCGGCGGTTGGCCTTCTGAAACCCAAGGTAGGATATATAAAAGTATTATTAAAAATGGAAACGACAAATCCCGGTATAGTCATTAAAACCGGCGAATCTTTTTTTGTGGCGGAAGCCGGGGCCGCATCGGTTGTGCATTCATTCCCGGTGCAATATTTCAATATTGAAAACGACTTCGGGGTGTCGGTTACTGGCAGTTTCGAGCTTAGCGCCGACAAAAACCATTGGGGAAAGGCCATTATCATGTCTCCCGGTGTCAAATATTTATATGTCAGGTATTTGCCTGGCGAATTAGAGGGGAGGGAAACGGGTGTCATCTTGTTCAGCTCCCCGGAATTTCCACCGAAAGAAATTACGCTGACAGGGATGTCCTACAAGCCGGCTTACCAAGCCGAAGCGCCGGATACAAAGGTTGCCCAACCTGCTCCTCCAAAAGCCCGGAAGCCCCGGCCCAGGTTTGGGGAACTGGTTTCGGCGTTTGGTCCCCGTATTCTAACCTTGTTTGCGGTATTTGTGTTGCTGCGGGTTTACGAACTTTCAATCAACCAGTTGGACGGTCACGTACATTCCAGCCTCTTGCTTTTCGAGGGCGCTTCCCTGTCGTCGGACATCATTTACCTGTTGGGCGTGTCGGGGTTGGCTTCCATTGTGTTTGGAGCAGTTTATTTTATTTCCCGGCGTTTGTCTGTCGGCATGTTTACCATATGCTGCATACTGGCAGCCATAGTCCAATTGTTGTTGGTCACCTATTTTTCCACCGTGCTGAACCCATTGGGGGCGGATGCTTTCCAGTATTCGTTTGCCGAGGTGAAGCAGACTTTAGGAGCTTCCTTGTCGGTGGGCCTGATGGCCAGGTTGGTGGCTTTCGTAACGCTGATATCCCTTGTTTTTGTTTACCTCCCCACCTACCTGAAACTTGGCAAAACAGGCAGCTGGATTATTGTCATTGTTTCGCTGGCCGGTTTTGCGTGCTACTCCTTTGGGGTTAAGCCTGGGTTTGATTTCGGGTCGGAGTACGATAATAATTTGTATGGAAACAAGTCGGATTATTTCCTGAAGTCGGTATACGCGCATTTCCCCAACGACAGGAAGTCTGGTATTTTTGATGAAATGCCCCTCATGTTTGCCGACGACAACTTGGAGCAGGGCAGCTACAAGCCCAGGAACAACGATTTTGTGTATCCCGATGCGGAGCATTTCCCCTTCCTGCACGATGGCCGGGGCAAGGGTACACTGGAGCCTTTCTTTGCGAAGGGTACCGTTGCGCCAAACTATGTTTTTATTATTGTGGAAGGATTGGGATGCGCATTTAGCAATTCGAATGCATATTTGGGGAGTTTCACCCCTTTCCTGGATTCGTTGTCGAACCGCAGCTTGTACTGGGAGAATTGCCTGAGCAGTGCGGGGAGGACTTTCGAGGTGCTTCCATCGGTACTGGGTTCGCTGCCTTACGGGGAACATGGTTTTCCCGAGTACGGTGATAAGATGCCCAAGCATTTGACATTCCCGAAAATCCTGGTTGCCAATGGCTACCGGTCGGCTTTTTTCTATGCGGGCGATTCGAGGTTCGACAATATGGATCGGTTCATGAAGCGCCAGAACACATCGGTTATCTGCGACCAATCTTCTTTTGGAGTCTCGTACCGGAGGTTGCCTGCCAACGCCCAGGGGTACAGCTGGGGATACGGCGACAACGAATTGTACCGCAAGTATTTCGATGTGGTGGGCAGGAACCAGGGGGGCAAACCGCAGGTGCATGTGTTGCTGACGGTTTCCACCCACAGCCCTTTTGCCATCAACGAACAGGGGAAGTACAACCTGCTTTTTGAAAAGAGGCTGCACGAACTCAAGCTTGACGAGGCTACCATGGCGCAGCGCCGGATGTATAAAGCCCAGTTTGCAAGCATCCTGGCCATGGATGATGCTTTGAAACATTTTTTCAGCCTTTACCGGAAGCTCCCATCCTACAGCCACACCATTTTTGTAATTACAGGCGACCACCGTATGCCCGATATCCCGATGACTACGAAAATAGACAGGTACCACGTGCCACTAATCGTTTACAGCCCCATGCTGAAGCGCAATGCCAAGTTCGAGGCTGTTGTTTCGCATTTGGATATCGTCCCTTCGTTGCTTGCATTGCAAAAACGGATGGTTAAGACGAAGGCTCCCGCGCTGGTTACGTGGCTGGGCGCCGGTTTGGATACCACACGGAATTTCTGCAACAACAGCAATTACCCTTTCATACAAACCAAGGATGGTGTCAGCGGCTTTTTGTCGGGAAAATATATGTATGAGGCGGGGCAATTGTATTCCATATCGGAGGGTATGGAGGCCGAACCGGCCAACGACGAATTCCAGCAAAAAAGGCTTGTCCAGTTGTTGGGGAAATTCAAGGACAGGAACAAGAAAGTCCCTTTCCTGGACTCGCTGGTACCGGACAGCATATATGCCGGGTATTAGCCTGCCATGTACAGTTAATTATTTTTTTAAGTTATTTATAACCACTTGTTGTTATGCTCGCTACATTTAGAAAAATCCTATTGGTGATAGCCCTTTTGTCTCCCCTGCTGGTCTTGGTGGGGTTGTGGGGCGGACGGTATTTCATAAAACCCAAGAAACTGCATGTGCTGTTGATAGACAAGATGAGGCTTGATGAAAAGGAATCGCAAAAAAGGTCCTTTTTCTGGGTGTTGAACCACGACCGGTATGTGAAATCGACAGGGTCTTCTTACGACTATGGCGATTATGTTGGTTTTCACCGCCTCGACAACGGGCAATACCGGCATAACAGCCTTCAACGGCTGTCGGTTGAAAGGGTTGGTTACATTGCCTCGCAAATGGATGCCGTGTACTACAAGGGAACCTACCAGGCTTTCGAGCAGTCTTCAGGCCATTTCCCTGCATGGGAAAACAACATGACCGACAAGGATTACCTGCTGCTGAAAACCTTGAAGCAGCAAAACAAGTTGGTGGTAAACGAGTTCCCCATGTTCCATGCTTACAAGAAAGCCTATTTGCGCCAGTCCTTCGAGCATGAATTTGGCGTGGCATGGACCGGCTGGGTGGGCAAGTATTACGAGTCGCTCGACACACTGAAAACCGACATGCCCGCCTGGATATGGCGCTCCTATGTTTCGCGGGGAGGTTCATGGAATTTCAGGAAGCCGGGGGTGGTTCTTATCCACCAGAATGGCGACGTGGAGGTGTTGGAGTCTGGCAAGGATTTACGCTCGAAACCGGTGATACACACCAACCAATATGGTGTGAAGCAATTGGGCATGATAAAAAAAATCACTTATCCCAATTGGTTTGAGGTAGTTAGCACGGCCAGCGATAAAATGCATGTTGTCTCAGCCTATGAACTACCTGTAAGCAAGTCCGGGAAACTGAAGCTGGGGAATAAGAACATTCCAACCTCATTCCCGGCCGTGCTTATGAGCAAGGATGGGCTGGAATATTATTTCTCCGGGAATTTCAGTGAGTTGGGGGTGTCAAAAAACGCCTCGTTGTTTCTGGGGGGAGCAAACCTCAACCTGATGTTTGATGGGAACGAAGCTAACTTCTTTTTCTGCAAGTTCTACTACCCCCTGGTTTCGAACGTGTTTGCACGATACTATTCTGGAATAATTAATAATTAGTTGCAAGTGATTAGTTACAAGTCTGTGTGTCTGATTGTTGGTGGTAAAAAACATATCATTAATTACGACCAGCTACTTGATTAATAATTCTTATCATAACTTATAGTCTCCCTGAAGGAGGCAGGCTCGTAACTCGTAACCCGTAACTCATAACTCATCATAAATATGAATACTCGATTTTGTAAAAATACATTCCTGTTGCTGGCATTCATTGTGTGCGCGGCTTTTTCAACTACCCTGCATGCCCAAAATGAACCGAATTCGGACGATTTGTTCACCATGGCCAGGCAGGCAGCTTTCGATAAAAAGGATTACAACCAGGCCATTGCATTGTCGCGGCGCGCGTTGGCAAAAAGCCCCGACTATAGCGATATCCGGGTTTTCCTGGGGCGGGTGTACACCTGGTCCGGTAAACTGGACAGCGCCCGGACCGAAATCAGGCAAGTAATCCTGCGGCATCCCGATAACGAAGATGCGTATGTGGCAATCATTGACCTGGAATATTGGAATGACAACAATACGGCAGCATTGGGTTATTGCGAGCAGGCATTAACCTACAACCCCGGGTCGCGGAGTTTGTTGGTCAGGAAAATAAAGGTTTTGAAAGCCGAAAAGAAATTCATCGAAGCCTACCGGCTTGCCACGGATGTTTTGCAAAAGAATCCGGCTGATGATGAAATACGAACCCTGGTGTTGGATATTAATGATGCGGCCTCGCGTAACAAGGTCGGGATGGGCTATAACCTAAGCTGGTTCGACCGCGGATTCCCCGACCATTTGCACAACTCCCCGTGGCACATACTCAGCCTCGATTACACGCGCTCCACCAGCCTGGGGTCGGTCAATGGCAGGGTTAATTATGGCACCCGATTTGGCAACAAGGCTTTCCAATTCGAGTTGGATGCTTATCCCCGGATTTGCAAGGGGTTGTACGCTTATGTGAACCTTGGACTTTCGGACACTTCATCGGTGTTCCCCCGGTTCAGGGCAGGTGGGTCGCTCTACAAGGCCTTGCCTTATAGTTTCGAGGCCGAACTTGGATTCCGGCACCTTCGGTTTGCAAGTTCCACATGGATATATGTGGGCGGTATTTCCAAGTACTACAAGAACTACCTGTTTGGCGGCAGGGTGACTTTGGTTCCCGGTGCCAACAAGGTGTCGCACTCCTATACGGGGATAATCAGGTACTATTACGGTGGCGCCGATGATTATGCATACCTTAACCTGGGGTATGGAATTTCGCCCGACGAAACCAACTCGGTCCTGGCTTATAACAACGGGGGTTACAAGCTGGTGTCGAAAGGGCTAACTGCCGGGTTCAAGAAAAGCATCCGCAAGGTGAATATCATTTCATTCTCCACATCCTTGTCGCAGCAAGAATACAAGCCCCTGGAAAAGGGGTTGGTGCTGGACTGTTCCTTGTCGTTCCAAAGGAGGTTTTAGAGGAGGTTCACTCCCCTTTGCCATTGTCCAGTTGTTTCTGGATTTTCTTGATGGCCGACTCGATGGTTTTCTCGGGTTCGATGACATTGTATTCGCCCCAGAACTGCGGGTCGGAAAAACCCTTTGCCGCATCGCTGACAATAACCGAGGGGTGGAGGCGTTCAGCGGGGCTTATGGTAGTGCCTCCGGTAGTTATCTCCCAGTCGGTGACAGCCATTTCAACCACCGAGTAGTAGCCTGTTTTAAAAAGTTTTTTCTTCCAGTTTATTTTAATGCCGAACTCAATCCGGCTGTATCCATAATACCATTTCCCGTTTTTCTCGTTGTAGTCTATCCGGTACGAGGCTTCCACCGGGTATACATCGGCATTGAATGGTTTTTTAACCACAAACATGCGTGCCGCTTCTTCGCGGTTTGCCAGGTTCAACTGGAAAACCGCGCTTTTCAGTGCCAGCGATGCCGCATCGATGTAAATCTTGCCAAAGTACAATGGCTCAACTATCCCGGGTCGTTGCTTGAAGTCCACCACGAACATCAGGCGGTTGCCCATGTAGGTTGTCCGGTCGAAGCGGAATTCGTACTTTAGGAACATGTCGTCCGTGAAAACCATGTCGGGGTACTTCATGATATCGAGGTACAAGGTGTTGAATGGGCCGCCCTGCAACTTGAAGGTTACGGTGTCGAGTTTGCTGTAATCGGCTTGTTTCCTGGCTTTATATAGCTTGGCGGCATCGCTTCTCCGCGAGGCATATGGTTGTTTGTCTATTTCGACCACGGCTTCGGAAAGCGAAACATAGGTTTTGTTCTTTTTAATGGTTTCGCGGTAGAAAGCGGTCATATCGCTTGGGCTACTTGGGTAGTTGACCCCTTTTTTATCGAACACGGCACGCATCAAAGCTTCGGCATCCTTCGAAATAACACTCAGCTCGGGCAATTCAACCGCCGATGACTCCAGTTCGACCCGTATTTTATTCTTGTCGAGACCCGCCAGGCGGGTAGTTTTGTTCTTGTAACCGATAAAACTAACTACAAGTGCAGGGTCCGGAATTCCAGTAGGGATCTTCACGGAAAACACTCCTTCCGAATTTGTAACCGTAGATATATGGGTGTCTGCAACCACGATACTTGCAAATGGCAATGCATTGCCCGACTTCCGGTCGGTAACCGTACCCTTGTACGACGTGTAATCCGCTATTTCGGCCGGGTAAGCATTTGTAGGCCAGGGGAAAATAGAAAGCAGGAAAAAAACGACTAAAACAGCCCCCGGGGCTTTATGTGTGATGGTTGTTTTCATGCGGTGGGATATTTTCATGTTCATACGGAAACTGCTGATTCATATGTTAATACAACAACGGAATGGCTTGAATGGTTGAAAAATATGGATTTAACATTGGCTCGACATACACCCATGGCACGGAGACACCCAAACTTGTTAGGCTTCCGCAAGCTCCGGCGTGCTACTCGAATGAAAAACAGGCAATAATTGAATGCAAAAATAGTGATTTTGTTGTTGAAAAATGCCTGGCATGGACATGTTTATGATTTTTAGCCGGCAATGGCAGGAAGTGAGAAACTAAATAATTACTTTTGCGCAGTTATGCTGCATTAAAGCCAGATTGAAGAGTTCGATATAAACTTTGTGTAAAAAATTCATTTTAAAACAACCGCTTCATGCTAGAGAAACTTTTTAAATTATCGGAAAACAAATCGAATGTCAGGACAGAAATCATCGCCGGGGTCACCACTTTCATGACCATGGCTTATATCCTGTTCCTAAACCCTAATATCCTGGGCGTAACAGGAATGGATAAAAGCTCCGTGTTTTTTGCAACGGCCATTTCAGCTGGTTTTGTAACCATTGCCATGGGGCTGGTCGCCAATTTCCCCATTGCATTGGCTCCCGGGATGGGGTTGAATGCGCTTTTTGCCACGGTAGCGCTGGCAGGCGTGGGGATGCCCTGGCAGGTGGCTTTGGGCGCCGTGTTTATTTCCGGCCTTATTTTCATACTGCTGACCGTGACAAAAGTGCGCCAGATATTGGTTGTAGCCGTGCCAAATTCGTTGAAGCGGAGTATCACGGTGGGAATCGGCCTGTTCATAACCATCATTGGCCTGAAACTCTCGGAAATCATGGTGGTGTCGGCACAGGTTATTCCGCCAACCCTGGAAATGCTGGGAAAAAACGCCGGCCCCACAACACTGAAATTTTTCGAATGGAATATCGGGATGGGCAGTTTCCATAATCCCTCGATGGTGCTGTGCCTCATCGGGCTTGTCCTGACGGCCGTTTTGATGGCACGGAAAGTAAAGGGTTCGTTGCTGATTGGCATTGTGGCAACCACCATTATCGGTATCCCGCTGGGGGTGACCACCATCCCGCAAGGCTTTTCACCATTCAGCCTCCCCGACCTGAAGCATCTTGCGGTAGGGGCGCTCGACATTCGGGGTGCCTTGAACATGGGAATCTGGACTGTGGTTTTCACGTTTACCTTCGTTGAATTGTTCGACACGTTCGGCACGCTGGTTGGCACGGCCGGCAAGGCAGGGCTAATCGACAAGGATGGGAATTCCCCAAAAATTGGGAAAGCCATGCTGGTGGATGCGTTCGGGGTTTCTTTCGGTGCGCTGATGGGCACCAGCACCGTCACGGCCTATGTCGAAAGTGCTGCCGGTATTGGCGAGGGTGGGCGTACCGGGCTGACTGCCGTTACCACTGGCCTGTTGTTCCTGCTGGCATTGGTCATTGCACCCTTGGCAGGCATTATCCCAAGCGCCGCCACGGCTCCGGCGTTGATTATTGTAGGCGTGCTGATGGCTTCATCGGTACTCGAAATCGACTTCCACGACTTCACCGAGGGTTTCCCCGCATTTATGACCTTTGCATTGATGCCTTTCACCTACAGCATTGCCAATGGCATTGCGGCCGGGATCATTTCGTACACCTTGCTGAAAGTGGCCACAGGAAAATGGAAGCAAGTGCATTGGATGATGTATGTGCTTTTTGCCCTGGTGGTAACCCGGTATGTGTTCCTGAGCGAATAGGGAATTGCCGAGTGCGTGGCAAAAGCTATTTGCTCGGCAAGGGTTTCGCTTGGAGCCATGGAACAGTTCTCGTAAGGCACGCGGAGTGCGCAGAGGTTGGATGCGTTCGTTTGAGATATTGCCGGATTTCCCTTTGCGTTCTTGGCCTTTGCGCGGGGAAAATATTAGCATGGAAGAGAATATGAATCGAAGATTTCCACATGATGGGATGCCATCCTAAGGGCAGGTGTGTCATTTTCATGTTTTGTCCAATTATTTATCCAGTTTTTAATGCGGATGATAAAATAAATAATTAAATTTGCCGCACCTACCAAATCTAATCTCACTCCCGATAGATTATTGTCAATCAGAAGCAAACTTGTGGAATGCCTGGATTGAATACCTCGTTTTGCAGGAAAGATGTTGATCATAGACTCCAAAAACTATATATCAATGATTAAACCGAATGGACATGAAAAGATTTTTACCAATTTTTTGTTTTGCTTTTTTCTGTTCCGTTTTGCATGTCGGAGGTCAGGAATTACTTAACAATGGCGGCGGGTTTTCGCTGCCCTCATCAAATTATTTGTTGGCAGAAGCACCGGTTGGTGCAGTTCCTTTTTTGCCGGGTACGCGGGACAGCTACTTGCTTGCCGCAACCCTGACATCCACGATAACTAAATCGGTTGACAGTCTGGTTAACTTCAGTTACACCTTCGGTTCAGGACCGTCGGTGCGTAAATCGTTTGTTATCAGTGGTAGCAACCTCACGGGCAGCATTGTGGTGACACCACCTGCCGGTTACGAAATTTCCGCCCTGGCTACTTCGGGCTACACATCCACATCCAAGACAATAGGCGCTACCCACGGAACGGTGAATCCTATCACATTGTACGTCAGGTTGAAGGCAGGACTTCCTGCCGGCGATTATGCAGGGAGCATAACCCTGGCTTCGGCGGATGCACCGACCCAGGAGATTGCATTGTCGGGGGTGGTGTCTATTAATCCGGTGACTATCACTGTTTCCACAACCACCCTGTTGGATTTTGGATACATCGAAGAGGCAGGCCCTTCTGCCGAACAATCATTCAAGGTCAGCGGGGTGAACCTTACCAGCGGCATTACGCTCACGCCTTCCGAGAATTATGAAATTTCCATTGTTTCGGGAAGTTTCTTCTCCTCGGCGGCTAAAACCCTGGGCCAGATTGAGGGCGTTGCCCCAGAAACCACTTTCTATGTAAGGCTTAAAGCAGGCTTGACGTCAGGGACTTACAACGGGACCATTACCTTGTCGACAGCAGGGAGTACCAAGACAATCACGTTGGCCGGGTCTGTGGTTGGAATCCCGGATATTTCGCTGTCGGCAACACAGCTTCCCGCATTCAGTTATTATATCGGGAATGGCCCATCGGCGGTCGACTCGTTCGAGGTGAGTTGTTCGAATTTGTCTTCGTTCATCATTATCGCCCCCTCTGATAATTATGAAATTTCCGATTCGAACAATCCTTTCGTTCCGACGGGCGAAATACTGCTTGTCCCGCTGAACGGGAATATTCCTTCCATGCCGGTTTATGTCAGGCTCAAACCCGACCTGCCCGTGGACACGTACAATGGGACGGTAACGGTTTTCTCGAACGAGAACCTGTCGAAGAGTGTGGACCTGACTGGTGATGTGCTGCTTGCCATTGCCACATCGGTGCCGGTAACCGGTGCGAGGCCAACGACAGTCTATGCCTCGGGCAACCGCATAGTTGTGAGGGAGGCAGCGAGGAATGAACCCGTTGAGCTTTATTCGGTTGGCGGCTTGCTGTTAGGGCGTGTGGTAACCACCGGGGGCGAGGTCTCATTCCCGGCAAGTAAAGGCGCCGTGTATGTGGTGAAAACTTCGGGCAAATGTTGGAAGGTGGTTTTGTGAGGTTTTATGAACGGATTCTTCACAGCTAAGTTGAGTCTGCTGAAAAACACGTGAAACATTAATAACAGGTGGCTGCCCCTTGCTTTTAGGCTCCTGGTGCAAGGTTTCTGGTATGGAACCGCCACCCCTGCATTTGGCGTTTCGGAGCTTCCGCCTGACGTCGGAATGTTCCAGCTGCACCCTTTTCCCGTTTTGTCCGGTTTGCTGCTGTCAATATTCCGGTGCGCCGCACCTATTTCAGAGCCACAGGGTGGTGGAATCCTTGTGGAGAACTCACGTTAATTACACTGGAGACAATCGGCCGGTGAGGCCACTTGTTCCCAGTGTAATATTTGGAAACTCAATCTCTTCCATATTCTCAACCAATGGAGAATTGATGCTCTGCTGAATACCAGATTGCTATATGTTGGTGAGCGTTCCCGGAATTTTAAAGTATTATTTCCTTTGTTTCTTTTTTCAGGGACATTCAGTTTCGTTGTTGTTTTGTTCAGTTACATGACAGTTACATAAAAATTACCTGATAGTCAGTCTTTTACATGTAAGTACATTGTCTTAGTTACATGAAAGGCATATGAAATCAAAACCAATAAGGTACATATTTAGCAAACTTTTTAGATTTACTTTCGGTATCGTAATCCTTGATTAATCCTGCATCAATGGTATCTGCAATAATTCTTGAAGCCATTGGATAATTATGCTCTTCAATCCCAAACCTTTCCCTTAAGCTTTGATTGGTCATATTTTCTCCTGAAACGTATTTTAGACAAGCATGTAAATGTATTTGGTGAAACCCCTTTATATACGGAATCAATTTGCCAATGGTTGTTGTGTCAGGCGGTCTCCCGCTTAGTTGTTATAATATCCTTCTTTACAATATATGAATCTTCAATGTCGTTCCAACGAGGAATTTTCAGTTTCTTGTTGTAATGCTTTTCATAACTTTTCAGGAATAGTTTTAACCATTCACCGCTTTTCTCCCGTGTTTTTGGGTTCTGATATACTGTTTGTTCAATCGCAGAAATGAAGTCTTCAAGAGTTCTAAAAGGTATATATCTTATTGCTCCTCCTTTTGAATACCAAGTACAGGGTCGGATTTTATGAACAACCTTGTCTTTTATTTGCAGGTTGAGAGGCCAATTCTCCATCCTTCGACATATCTCCCAAACATTTTGCAACCATAACTGTTTAATTATTACATATCCGTTTTCCTGCATCTGATAGCCAAAAATCAAATATTTTGTATTCAGCATATAAGGTTTGTCCGTAATTTCAGATTGGTAAGCATTGAAGTCTGCAATATCGAATCCAGGTGTGGCATCGTAATTGAAGGCTTTCACTTCCAGTAGCTCTGTCGTCCTGTCATCTGGATTAAGGTAAAAGTCTGGCGGCATTTGAGAATTTGGATTAAGTTTGTAAGATATTCCATTTTGTCTTAACCAGCCTTCAAGCCACTCTTGCATAATGTTGCCAACGACATCTCGTTGTTTAACGATAATATCCACATTGCCTAAATAGAATTTTATTTGTCCTTTTACTTCAAGGATTTTGTCTTCAAACATTAACTTGTTGAAAACTTCTTGCGCAGTTAATTTCATGCATTTTAATTTTATTTTTATTCCAAATAGCCAATATCCTCTCTGAAACAGCTCTCACAACAGGTACTGTTACGGTGTTGCCGAGCAAATCGTAACCCTCATCTATTCCTACATCAAATTTATAGTTTTCAGGATAACCAAAAAGTTTTAAACCCTCGGTTAGAGTAAGAGTTCTTAAGCCATTATTTTCCGCAACAAAGAGTTTTTTCATGTCCATGGCGACTAACGTTGGAGCAATCTCGTTGGGACAAAGTATCTTACTCACTTCGAAACTTAGTTTGCCTGATACAATATTATATCCACGTGGTAAGGTTATGTCTTGCAGCCTAACAGTTCTCGTTTCTCCCAAAAGGTTAGCTTCTTTCACAAGGCGTTTTGGATGTTCCTTTTTCAAATATCCTTTTCTTACAAGGTCTTCAAGCATCTTCTCCAAGTCCTCATGATTATAAAATGTAGAAATTTGCTGTAATGTCAATGGCATCCCATCCATCCAATCTATTCCAAATTCTTCTGCCCATCGTTTTTTTCTACGCTCCTTAAACAGATGGTTCAGTAGTTTCTTTTGTTCGTCGGTGACTTCCCCTTTCAACTCAATATCCCAGCTATGAATGTTATTAGCCCCCCCTCGTTTGTCTTTTATCGATTTCCCATATAATTGTTCGATACTATAATGTTTTAAAAGAAGCTCTGTGAATCTGCTTTTAATTGTTGGGTTGCCATATTCAATTATAGATTCAAGTTTTGCTGTCTGTTCTTTAAAATTATCAAGTGATGGAACTTCAATTTTTGTCCCAACAATGTATACTCGTTTCCTGTCTTGAGCTAATCCGAATTTTTTAGAATTTAATAATTTCCATCCCACTTTATAACCTAAAGCTTCAAGATGCTCAATTATAGTGGTTAGTGTTCTTCCGGTTTTAGCATTCTTATCTACTTTGTCGTGATTTATCAGCCCTTCAACATTCTCAAGAATAAAGCCAAATGGTTTTTTGTTTTTTAAAATCTTTTCAATTTCAAAAAACATTGTTCCCCGTGTGTCCATAAATCCTAAACGTTTTCCGGCTGCAGAAAATGATTGGCAGGGAAATCCTCCTAAAAGGAAATCAAAATCGGGGATTTCTGACATGGGAATCTTTGTTATATCTCCACTTATTTTTTCGTTTGGGTAATTTTGTTTAAGAACTTTCACTGCGCAAGATTTTATCTCAGAAGTTAAAACACATTCAGTCTCAAGTCCAAGTACCTTTGCTGTTTGTTCAAACCCTAAACGAATTCCACCAATTCCTGCGAAAAGATCTATAAATCTAATCTTGCTTCCTATACTATTATTTCTTTCCATATTCAATAATACTCTCTTGAACAATGTTTAATACTTCACTTGCTTCTTTCTCGTTTTTCACAACATCATATATTTGGTCTGCAAGCCAGATTTTCAATAATTCATCATGTTTGCAGCCAAATAATTTTGAAAGAATAAGTACTTGTTCTCTTTTGGCACGTCTATCGCCTTTCTCTATTTTACAATAGGTTGCTGTGTCAATTTCCAGGGCAGCGGCAATCTGCCTTTGAGGCATCTGCCTGAAGTCTCTTAGCTGTTTGATTTTCTCTGTAAATAGCATATTGGCGGGCTTTGTCTTGACGATAATTGGCAAATATATATAAATATTTCAAATGAAGCCGTGTTTTTTCGCCAAATACTTTTTTGTTCTTTTTTCTTTTGGTAAAACCACCTTTCTTGCCCCGGCTACTTGTTGGTTATTTCGGTGATTGGTGTCCCGATGCAGCCGCTGGGCATTTGGATATGGAGCAGGGCTGCCAGCGTTGCGGCAATGTCGGTCATGTTCACAGTCCGGTTGGTGCTTCCGGTTTTTACTTCCCACCCCATGAATATAAGCGGGATGTGCGTGTCGTAGGGGTTCCACACGCTGTGCGATGTTCCTTTCCCATTTCCCGGGAGCCAGCCGGGCAGGGGTACCATCACCACGTTGCCGCTCCGCTGCCAATTGTAGCCGTTCAGCATTTTTTCTTTCAGCACTTCGGGTATGGGAGCCTGGGGGATTTTGTCCTGGTCGGCTGCAAACTGGATGCCTTCCTGGTTTTGCAGGAAACCGACGGTGGCGGACTTGATTTTATCAATGTCCAGTCCCAGGCTGTCGATATGCGGTTTGTTCAGGAATACCTGGAAATTGTCGATGCCGAAACCCAGCCGGTTGGCATTGAATTCTTTTTCGAGCGCACTATCCAATTCTTTCTTCAGGTTGTTTCCCAGCAGGCCGGCCGGCATTTTGTGTGCCTCCGCAAACCCTTCGGCATGGGCTGCGCCATGGTCGGCGGTTAGGAAGAGCAGGTAGTTTCCCTTGCCGATTTTTTTGTCCAGGTACGAAAAAAATGTGGCCAGGTCACGGTCGAGCCGCAAGTACAGGTCTTCCATTTCAATGGAATTCGGGCCTGTCAGGTGGCCTGCGTAATCGGTTGCCGCACAATTGATAGTGAGGAAGTCGCAGCTGTTTTCCATTCCCAGCTTGTAGCCTTCGATGGCGGCCCGGGCAAATTGCAAGGTGAGCGTGTTCCCGAAAGGGGTTTGGCGCAGAATGCCGTGGTCAAGTGCATAAGACTTCTCCAGATCGTAGGGGAATACCGGTTTCCCGGCGCCTTTCAATGTGCCTTCCCATGCGGCCTCATCGGGAGTGCTTTCGGCGTATTGCTCGATGGGGAAAAGCGTGTTCCAGCCCTTTTCCAGCAACTTGTCGATAGGCTTCGAGTTGTTGAAATCGTCGACCCAGGCGGGCAGTGACTGCATGTAGTACGAGCTGGTGACAAAATGCCCCGTTGCATCGTCAATCCAGAATGCAGCCGTGGGGTTGTTGCCCGCAGGCAGGATGGCCGCCCTGTCCTTGAGCGAAATGCCGACGACCTTCGAACGGAAGTTGGTTGCCAGGCGAAGTTCGTCGGTGATGGTGGTTGTCAGCAATTTACGGGGCGACATTTTACCTGCCCTGCTTTCTGTTCCTACCGGCGCAACAGTGGGGTCGTCGGTGCAATAAATAATTTTGCCTGTCCTGCCATCGAACCAATTGTTGCCGGCAATGCCATGAATGGCAGGCACGGCGCCTGTAAATATGGTTGCATGCCCAATGGCTGTTACCGACGGGATGTAATTCAGCATGGTGTTTTCGCACGAGAATCCATGGCTTAGCAGGCGTTTGAACCCGCCCGGCTCGTATTTGTCGTAAAACCGGTACAAGAAATCCCAGCGCATTTGGTCCACCACAATGCCAACCACCAGTTTTGGGCGTGCCGGATTGTTTTCCTTGGCACTTGCAGGGCACAAGGTGGTGGAAAGCAGGAAAACTGGCAGTATTATCTTTATTATCTTTTTCATTTTTCGATTTAACATGTAATTGGAGGGCTAAATTAGCTTATTTTATTGAATGGTAGGCGGGATTCACTGGATTTTAATAGAATAATAATGTTTGACATGGGTTCGTGATAAGATTCCTTGTATCTCGAACTCACGTAATGTTTATGTAGGGTTGGAATGTTTTTCTTTGCGCCTTCGAGCAGGAAGATCTGTGTGTGAAAGGTAACGCTAATCGGAGTTCGAGTTTTTTGCCTCGTATAATTAACTATACAAATTGCATGTTGTGTGCTGTGTCCAGTCAAATGGGTTGTGTGTTTCCCTCCGCTTCAAGGTAATGTTAAACGTATATTGCCGGAAAGCGCTTGGGTTTTGTTGTGGAGTCTTAATTTTACAGTAATTAACTATTTATATTGTTCGAAAAGCAAAAAAATCCCGGGGTGTTTTCCAGGAGGCGATTTTTTTACTGTTAAATATTAAAGCAGGCGGTTGGGTTTTGGACTTGTTTATTTTTATCTGAAAATCAAGTATTTGTGGTGTTTGTTCATTTATTTTTAAAGTCTGTATTCTTCGATTGTTTGTTCTTATTCCTTTAAGTTTGTCTTTTTTTGTTTGGTGTGCTATAATATTTTACTATATTTGCCAACGTTAACTAATTGCAATATTCTAAATAATATTGATAAATATCAATGGCTTTAATTGGTGAATGCATATATCTTTAAGCCGTTAATCGGATTAAATCAATTAATTATAAAGGAAACACATAAATCATTTTGCCATGCTGAACGAGTTGTTTTTCGAAAGTCTCCGGACATTTAACTTTATGTCGTCTACGCCGAATTCTAAAGTTAAAGAAATTGCCGACTTGCTTATCGCTATAGAAAACGATTTACGGCAGTCCAACCTGCTCTCGACTATTGAAGTTGTGCGGGTTAAGAGGGGCGAGTATTTGGAGCATTCGGGTGAAGCACCGCAATTTTTATATTTCTTTGATAGCAATAGCTATGCCCGGATTTTCATTGACAAGGACGGTGTGGAATTGACCACGGATTTTGTGCTCCCGTTCCAGTTTGCATCGGACTTCAGCAGCTTTGCCCTCCGGACCAGCTCCCCGTACAGCATTGTGATGTTGACGGATTCGAATGTGTTCAGGATTCACTACAACCATTATTTAAGGATGAAGCAGAGTTGTCCGCGAGTGGATGAGCTGGAATCTGTGTTAATGGCTTTCAGGCTCGAAAACTACCAGTACCAGATAAACGAGCTGCGCTTCCTGAATGCCACGGAAAGGTATTGCTGGCTGGCGAAGTCGAAACCGCAGTTGGTTAAGAATGTTTCATCTGTCCATTTGGCTCAGTATTTGGGCATATCGCCTGAATGTTTGTGCCGGATTCGTGCAAAAATCCGGGAGATGCCTCTGTTGGACCACAAGGAGAGCCTTGATTATATCATCGACTTGCGTTTCTAATGTCTACATAACGTTCTGATATGTAGTGTTTCTTAATAGAATCAAACGTTCCAAATTGAAATGCGTAAAGCATTTCGACGGATGGCAGGGCGAATGCCGCGGCTGCTTTTTTTATTTAAGGTAGAATATCCGGTAGCTTAACTACGGCAGGCGTAATTCAATTAGGTTGATCGGAGTCGGCGGGGTCTTAAATTCTTTTTATTTTCCAAGTGCTATTAACTATTTATTTGATTTAATTATTCATATATTTGCAAGGTAATTACTTAAAAAATCAGTAGCAGAGAAAGTGCCTGTGCCTTTTTCTTTGGTAGGTTTTTCCGGGAAAGCGTTCGGTGTCGGTGGTGGTTGGGCCCGGTAGGTGGTGATGATAGGGGGAGTTTCGGTATAGGGCATGGAAAGCATGTACCGGGCGGCATAATGGGTTTCGGGCAACATCCGGTTTCTTTTCTTTTTTATCAGGCACTTTTGTGTAACAATTACTAATTTACTTAACCCATGAATACAAGAGATGACAACGGGATAATAATCCCCTTTAGGGTTATGACGCATCCGGCTATCGTTATTAATCAGGAATGCAAAGTTGTGGATATCAACAGTGAAGCGACGATTATTTTGTCTTTCGCGAAGAAAAGGAGTGTGGCTGAAAACTGGAAAAGGCTGTTGGATGACAACAGGCACTTGGCTGTGCTTATAAAGTCAATGGTAAACGACCGTTTGTCAATTAGCCAGAATATGCAATTGCTGCTCGACCAGGATGTGAGGAATCTGCATGTGTTGATAAACCCGATAAATAACGAGCATACTTTGTTCCTTATCCAAATCAACATTAGCTCCCACGATTCGTCTCTTGTGCAGTACCTGCAACGGCTGTACCAGGATGTGCGGCAGATAGAGTTTGATGTGAAGAAACTGGTGTCCAATATATCGGATACGATTTTCGATGATGAGAAGTATTCGCGGGAATTCAAATTTGCCTCGCTTGATTTGACAAAATTGAACACGATAAAAGACCGGTATCCCGAGCTGACACAATATGAGTTGGAGGTGTGCAGCCTGATTGCCGCCTATTATTCGGTAGACGAAATTGCGCTTATCCTCAACAAAAGCTCCCAGAGCATCCGGGGGGTGGTTTACCGGATTTCCCAAAAACTCAGCTTCGGAAATTCGAAGGATTTGATTGTTGACCTTTGTTCGTAGATATTAACTAATCCATTATTTATATTAACATAGTTATCATTCCGGCATGGCGTGGTCATTTTCCCCCGATTACCAGCCATGTATCTTCCTTATAATTACAATTAGTTGATTATGTGCGGCTATTGTAATTGTTTTTTTCTCCCATTCTTGTTAATTCTCCCATTTCTCCCTTATTTTTCTTGTATTTAACTCATTATTTATTCTAAATATTGATAAAAATCAATAGGAATCTATAAAAATATTTTGTTAGTTTGTAACTCAAGAATCTCACTACCCTTACCTGCCATTATATATTAGTTGCTCTTTTGCCATGCCGCCCCAATTGTGGAGTGGTAGTTGAAGTCCGGATTTGCTTATCCGGTTTCGGCAAGCAATCAAAAAATCAGATTGTTTTAAAATATTGTCATCTTTTTTGCCGGGAAAAATGAATAGCCTGCAATTCCAGCAGGTTTAGGTTAGGCTTTAGGGTAGTTAGAATGCATGGAGGTAACAGTTTTAGATTGTATCATTTTATAAAATAGAACACATCTTCGATATTTATTGCTTATGGGAGCGCAAGAAAACTCTTTGATTAAAATAATTGTAGACAGACACGCTCTCGATTGCAAAGAGTGCAGCTCATGCCAAACGGCATGCCCCACCTTGTTCGCCAAGCTGCAAGAGGGGAAAGATGATTCGATAGTCGTTCCGGGCAGTGATTGCGGTGATTGCATGGATTGCATTGCCAATTGCAGCAAGGGGAAAATAATGGCCGAGTTCAGTATTGTGTATGCGGGAGCCGGGGAGCCGGAAGGAAACAGTTTCACGCCCATGGACAACAGCCAGCTGAATACCATGCTGCAAAACCACCGGGGCGTTTGCCAGTTTAACGGGTTGGATGTGGAGCAAGGCAAGATAAGGAACATTATCGAAACCTTGTGGAATACACCGGTTGCTTTGCCGACAGCGGAAATAAAAGCATTGGTACTGCATACGCCGCAAGTCATACGCCATTTTATAGGCAAGTTGTTGAAGGCCGACAAGCGCCATTATAATTTGCTGTCAAAATATACATACAAGTTTTTAAAGAAATATGGGGGGAGTGCAACGGACGAGTTGCTGTATGGAAATAATAAGTGGTTGTACGACAAGTGTTTCGAGGAACTTGTGGGAAGCAGGAAGTACAAGGCCTATGGGGCGCCGCTTGCATTTTATTTTTATACCGGGCATAGCATCAACCATGCGGCTTCGGTTGATTCGGCGGCAATTACCATGTTGGTGGCCGAATCCCTGGGGCTTAAGACATGCATGATTGGGGGTTTGCACCGTTCCGCGCATTCCATCAGATTGAACAACAGCGTGAAGGTAAACTCCAGCGGGATTTTGGTTTTATGCGGTTACGCCGATGGGGGTTCGAAAGAGCTTCCACATGGAAGGAAAAGAAAGAATGATTAGGGTAATAATAAAGATTGAATTGAAGGGGAAATTTTTGTGTGAACAACGATTTTTTCTAATAAATGTCTGAGTTCGTGGTATACTCACATTAGTAAGGGGACAATTCACAAAATGTGAATATATTAAGCAATAGCACAAGGCGTTGGACTATTGATGGTAGGTACAAATGAAATATCACGGGCTGTATCCCACCCTCCAAACCGGAGGGTGGGACAGACATTCTGCCGGGGATTTGGATTTTTCGATGGAATGCAAAAAGAGTGTTCCATAATCAACACAATGTTGCAATATGAAAAAACATATAACAATCATATATATGGCAACCTTGTTCCTTGTATGCCTCGCAGGAGGCATTTTCAGTCAGAACAGGGTGAACTACAACGGGCTTATTCAGACAAAACACCGGGACACGGAAGCCTTCGTTACATTGGCTTCGGGTGCATATTATTGTTCGGGTGACGCTTTTGGATTCATGATGGACAAGAATGTATGGGAGGGGAAAAATTACGCAACGTCAATAACTTACGAACAAGCGTGGCGGAACGACTTGGGATGGCGGGTGTCATTCCAGCAGTCGTCTTTCTTCACCGACGATGAACCCACCCATGCGCATAGCATCGGAAGGTTCCGGTCGACCAGCACGATGTACCATGGGAGCATATGCGGCGAGTACCTGCTCCGGTTCGGGAGCGATTACAACAGGAAGTTCGCAAAGAGTTCTCTTTCATCTTATTTGGGAGTGGGGTATGCTATGGGGAGCGTGTATTTTCCGCCCGAAGCTTTGCCCGGGATACCCAAATTCAACTCGTTCATAATTCCGGGTGGAGTAACCTATAAATACAGGATTGATAACGGGATGACCCTGGGTTTTGACATGGAGTTGATGTATGTGAATTCGGATGCGGTGGAGGGGTATATCCCCAAGAAGAGCGAGTATCATTTCAACGACATAGTAGGAGGGTTCCTGATAAGCCTCGGGGTGCGGATTATGTGAGGTAATCGATAATTCGCAATCGACAATTAAAAACTCTTAAATCTAAATATAAATATTAAAAAATCAAGCGTATGATTTCACAACTACTAAAAGACAGCCTGACAAGTCCGGATGCCCGTTATAATTATATGCATCCGCATACAAGTAAATTGTTCCATTTGTTCCTTGACTTCGAGGAACAATCGAAAGAAGAATTCGTTGAATTGTTTAAACGGAAAACGCTTCCGAAGGGAACATACCTGCTCAAAAGGGGTGAAGTGTCGAAGAAGTGTTATTTTATCGAAAAAGGGGTTGCCAGGACATTCTATACGCATGGCATGGAGGAAACTACCATTTACTTCAGTTTCCCTTACGAGTTTGTTGATTCTTACCAGAGTTCGGCCCTGAAAATGCCATCCAGTGTCGATATCCAGTTGCTTTCCTCGGCCGTTGTTTACGAGTTCGACTGGGAAGCATTGAACAGGTTCAAAGCGAAATATCCCGTTGTGTGGAAAATAGAGGAGCTGATAATCGTTTGCCTGGTGGCGGCGCTCGAAGCCAAGCTGGTGAACATGCAGAGCATGAATGCCCAGGAACGCTACGAAGAGCTACTGCGGAACCACAAGCAACTGATCAAGTCGGTATCCTTGTCGCACATTGCCAACTACATAGGCTGCTCGCCTGAATGCATCAGCCGGATACGTTCCAAATACCGGCTGGTTGTTTGAGGGTATCCAATTTCCCGATCCACATTGTCCTTTGAGGACACACTTTCCCATGCCTGGCAGGTTTCCCGAAAAGATACCTTGCCGGGCGTAACCGGTTTTTTCATCACTTTATCGCGGGTAAGTTTGTAACTTGCCTACCTGGTGGCAGGAAGGCTCGTAACTACTCATAACTTGTAACTTATAACTACTTTATTATGAATCCACAGTTATCCCCAAGCGAAACGATTTCTATCAATGAAGTTTTTTCTACCCATGATACTTTTGCAATTCCAAGCGATGCCGAAACATTGCTTGATATGGAATGTATGTTGATCGTGCTGCTAAATTCGCATCTGACCGAGTGGGCTGTGCCTCGCGAGGTGTTCAACAAAATAGTGTCGCTGGGTCATGATTTTGAGAATTACTTTTTTAAAACTATGGCCGTAAGAAGGAACTTGTCGTACAAAGTGGCCTTCGAGCAGTCGATGCGGGAACTCCAGGAAGCGATGATGGAGTTGCTTGAGAACCATTTCATCAATAACGAGCATGTTCCTCGCGAGTATAAGGAACTGCTTGCCCTTTTCGGGCTGAACCTGTATTGCCTGCAACCGCTCGAGGCCTGCGGGGTTTGAAGTTTTGCGTGGGAAGATTTTATTTATAAGGTCGCGCAAAGGCGCAAAGGCACGCAAAGGGGATTCTTATTCTAGCAAGGGTTTCTCTGGAAGCGAAACCCTTGCCTGGCGGGAGCGAAACAATTGTAGAGACGTGGCATGCCGCGTCTGTTATTTAGCGAAACCCACGCTGGCGCGGATTTATAATCCGTGTCTATCAAAAAAATTAGATAGGACACAGGATACAGACCTGCACCAGCAAGGGTTGGAATCCCGGAGGGATTCAATTTGATTAGCCGCGCTGACCGTTGGTTCACATTCAAGTCCTTCGGACTTATGGGAGTTTGGCGTGAAAACACGGTCGCGCGCAAAGGGGGAATTCTTATTATAGCAAGGGCTTCTCTGGAAGCGAAACCCTTGCAGGACGGAAGCGAAACCCTTGCTAGAATAACCTGAGTTCGGGATAAGCATGCAACGGATTTTATCCCCGGTAAATCGGGGAAGATTTGATGAACAGAGTCTTAATCATATCGCCAATGGCGATATTAAAATCCGTTTAAAATCAGCTATATCAGCATAATCCGCGTACTAAGTAGCAGAAAGAAATTACTGCCCTATTTTATAATTTTCTTTCAGTTTCTCAAATTTATTATTGAGGTTCTTTTGAACGTCTTTTGTACTTTTATTCGGTTGTTTAGCCCGCTAAACGCCCTCAATCAAGTCCAAAATCCATTTCAAAATAGCACTCAAAAAACATAGCATTAATTTCTTTCAACTACTTATTATCCTCATAGCATTCCAACCTATATGGACTTTATTTAAATTTAATTATTATGAAAGATAAATTAATTTTACTGCTGTTGCTTATCTCCGTACATTCGTTTTCAACAGGAATTGCGGATTTGATTACTGAATCACAGTTCAATACTATGTTCCCGAACAGGAATGCGTATGCAAATAATGCTGAATATGCAACTAACCCTGCAAATAAAGCCTTGTTCTCATATACTAATTTGCTGAATGCGGCTGCAACTTTCCCACTGTTTTGTAACGAAGGCGATATTAACGTGAGGAAAAGAGAGTTGGCAGCTTTTCTGGCGAATACTTCTCATGAGACTACCGGCGGTTGGGGTGGATATATCCCTGGTGCAGCGGATTATGTAGGAAGGTATACATGGGGGTATTGTTTTCCCCGCGAATTTGGTTATAATCCATCAATGGGCGGTCAATATTGCGATGCCGGAAGTGCTGATTTCCCACCGGTAACCGGACAATCGTATTACGGTCGGGGACCGGTTCAAATTTCTTGGAACTATAATTACGGGGCATTCAGTCAGGACGTATTGGGTGATAAAAATATTTTATTGTCAAATCCTGAAAAGGTATTGGAAGACGGAACCATTTTTTATCAAACTGCAGTATGGTTTTGGATGACACCACAAACCGGTGGTTGGGGACTTACATACTTAAAACCTTCATGCCATGATGTAATGGTTAATATATGGACACCGACTGATCCACAAAAAACGAATGATAAATTAACCCCGGGATTTCCTGTGACAATTAATATTATTAATGGTGGTTTAGAGTCGGGGCCTAACAGGTCGAACCAACACAGCCCGGATGATCGCCTGGGATTTTATTTGAGATATTGCGAGGTATTGGGAGTTGATGCAATTGACCCTTCATGGGGATATGCAAGTTCCTATTCTTTCAGTACATGGAATCAGGATTCGGAAATACATAAACAATTAAATTCTTATTATCCCGATAATTTTACATTGCAAGCAAGAAGTCAGGGTTCAAATTCGATAACCGGTTATGTGAAGAATGCCGCCGGGCAAGGAATTTCCAGATGTCACATTGCATTGATGAATGATACAACTTACTATGAACAAGCCATCACGGATGAAACGGGCAAGTACACGATTGATAAAATACCGAATGCAACATACAATGTTGTAGCTTCTAAAGGCAGTTTCGTGTTTTCTCCGTCAAGTCTCTCTCTGCCAGTAAGTACTGCAAGCGTGGCAACAGATATCATCGGTTCCGATCCAAATGCTACAACAGTTGGTGGAGTTGTGACAAATACAAGTGGGGCAGGGGTTCAACATGTTGAAGTGAAGTTGGTGGGTGCTACTAATTATACAGCAATGACAGATGCTAATGGAAATTACTCGCTGAACCCTGTTGCGGGTACTTATACTCTTTCGTTTGCTAAAACAAATTACACTTTCACCGGAAACAATGTATCTGTTACGGTTGCTGTTAGTGAGTCAATTACCAAAAGTTCAACCGCTACTTATACCGGCTCGTATTATACAATTTCCGGAAACATTAAAAAGGCGGATGGAACAAGCAACTTCGATGGAGTTACTGTAACCTTGACCGGTGGAAAATCGGCAACAACTACTACCGATTTGTCCGGGAATTATGCGTTTTCAAGTTTGGAACAAAACCTGGATTATACTGTTACCCCAACTAAATCAGGATCTCTATTCTCAGCCCAAACGATTTCGGGTCTTTCAACAAATTCGACCTTGAATTTTACAGCCCAGGCTCCTACATGTGTTTCGGGGAGAATATTACTTAACGGGAGTCCTTTAAGTGGAGTCTCGTTGAAAATTTCCAATTTAACGGATAGTGTTACTACCGATGCGAGTGGGAATTATATATCACCTGTTTTGACAAATGGGAAAAATTATATGATTACACCTCAAAAAGATGGCTATATATTTGAACCGGCATACAAATATTACTCATCTGTAAATCAGGCTGAAGCTTTTGATTTTACAGCAAAAGCCGTAACCGGAAATCCCAAGAAAAAAATTGTTTATTATTATCCTGACTGGGCAACTTATACACGAAATTTTCAGGTAAAAGACATTGATACCCGCTATCTGACAAATGTGTTATTTGCTTTTGTAATGCCATTCTATGTGGATGGAACAAAAAGCATTGATGATAACATACCACACAGGTCTGGAAAAAATGGTAAAGTAATATCGGTAGAAAATATCACGGTAGGTGGAGTAGCCAAGTCTGTCGGGTTGGCAATTGTAGATGACTTTGCCGATATTCAGAAATTCCCTACCGGTGGAATTGATGTTGAAACGGGTACGGGTACCGGTGGAACTTATGTTTCTACTTGTGCCGAATGGCTTGCCGCACCATATAAAGCCAAAGGAGCTTTAGGGCAAATGGTTCAACTCCGAAAAAAAGTGAAAAATGAAACCGGACGTGATATTCAGATACAAATATCCATTGGAGGTTGGACACTTGGTCAGGCATTTCCTGCTATTGCCGATAATCAGATTGCCAGCGATGCTTTTGGACGGGCTTGTAAAACATTCCTCGATAATTCGACATACGATGGCGTGGATATCGACTGGGAATTTCCGGTAGCTGGAGGTACGGATGGAACAGAATCCATCGATGGCAGCGCCGTTCCTGCCCAACCCCATACCCTGAATGATCCCACAAACTTTACACGGTTGATGAAGTCTATCCGTACAGCTATCGGTTCGACCAAACTGTTGACAATGGCCAGTGCCCAAAATCCGTCCGAAGTATTGACGCAATATGTTTTCCCCGGAACAATGGCTAAGTTTGGGGTTACCGACAATTGCCTGGATTATTTGGACTATATACAAACCATGAGCTATGATTATGGTGGATACTGGTGTGGGGTAGCTACGCACGAATGCCCGTTGTACAACAGTAAAAATACAAGTGATGACAACCAGAATATGTCGGCTTCGATGCTGATAGATACGCTTTTGAGTAAAAATGGAGGAAATGTTCCGGCCAATAAAATTGTGATGGGATTGCCATTTTATGGGAAAATATTTGCTGGAATTGTTGATGGTGGTACAAACGGTTTGTATCAACCGAACCCCAAATTAGGACGTATGCTCGGATCTTGGGATTCAGGAACTACATCGGCAAACGAGGCCTCAACTTCAATAGACTATGGTGATTTGAAAGAAGGGAAATCAATCACAAAACATCAATATTTGAATATGCCATCTTCTGGATTTACGGAATATTGGGACGATGTGGTGAAATGCCCGTATTTATACAATCCGACTTCAGAGGTGTTTATTACTTATGATGATGCCAATTCGCTTGCCGAAAAGGTAAGTTTTCTGAATAGCCGTTATTTACTTGGCGGTATGGTATGGGAAATAACGCAAGATGACACTAATAGAACGTTGATGAAAGCAATTTATAACAATATCCAACAGGCTAAATTGAAAATAGGTGGAACTATTGTTGATAACACCGAAACCGGAATTAGCGGAGTTACCGTTGCTTTATCGGGTGGTGCTTCTTTGAGTGTAACAACGGGTGCAGATGGAAAATTCTCATTCACAGATCTTGAACCCGGACTTAATTACAATGTTTCTATTGTTAAATCCGGAGTTTCTTTCATAGATCCGGCATATTCTTTCAGTACCATGCAGGAATCAAAAGAGTTGAATGTCATAGGTTCTGCCAGCTCGTATACTTTAAGTGGAAAACTCACATTAAGTAATGGCAGTACACTGCTTCCGGGTGCGAGTGTGGCTTTATATAAAGATGCCAATCTGATCAAGACAATTACATCCGCTGATGGAAACTATAGTATCCCAAATGTGCCGGGAGGATTTTCATACACATTAAAGGCTTCATGCAATGGATATACATGTTCTACGGGGGATGTTGCTTTAACTAACTTGTCAGATAGTTTGACTCAAGACTTTCTATTTGTAATGAGTCAGTATAAAATATCCGGATACGTTTACAACGGTTCAAATGCCGGGGTGCCAGGAATAACTGTTAATCTGGCAGGTTCGGTTACGGCTACTCTAACTACTGACGACACTGGCTATTTTGAAAGTGACTTGCTCAACGGAGTTGGAAATTATACTGTAACCCCAACCCGTACAGCTGCCGTCTTTTCTCCAAACAACTATAGTTTCACCAATCTGACCAAAAATGAAAGCTGTAATTTTGGATTTACTGAAGAAACAATGCTTTATGGTTATGTGAAAGATGGTACTGCACCTATAGCCAATGTGCTGGTTCGAATCACACCTTCGTGGATAGGTGGCAGCGCGTGGGATAATTGGGCTTATCAAGGCCAACGAACCGATGCGAACGGATATTATGAGTTTAGAAACGGACCTGCAACAATTGCAACTTTAAGTGTAGCTTGCAACAATGAATGGGATAAGTTACCATATAATTTCAATGCATTGGGTACTACTTCATGGACAAACTTCACCGGGGCGCACAGACTGGACTGGAATACTTCTCTTACTACATTGTTAGGTGAAAATATTTTTAATAAATCTATTCGGACTTATCCTAATCCATTTAGTGATTCTTTTGATATTCAATTGGGTGGGTGTAGTGGTGGAAAGGTAAGTATTGCAATTTATTCAAATATAGGGCAGCTGGTTTATTCTAAAGATATAGACGTACAGAACAATCAGATTCATGTTAAACCCGAAAAACAATTGCCAAATGGTTTCTATTTGTTAGAAGTACAAAATGCAGGGATAAAATATGCAAATTATATTTTGAAAAAATAAAAGTAACTGGGCTAGGATATGTAAGCCTTTCAGGCTGGGTTTGGCTTCGCTTTGCGCCTTTGCGCCTTTGCGCGGAAACAAGGTCGCGCAGAGGCGCAAAGGCGCGCAAAGGGGGAGAGGATAATTGACAATTGATAATTGAGTGATCAGAATTAGTTTATATCATTATTTTTTCCTGAAATCACACCGTAGGTGTGCCCTTGTGCATAACCCCCGGTTTCAACCGGGGGCGGGACAATGATAAGGGAAGGAACTCTGTAGGGGTTTCCCCTCAATGAAACAGTATATTCCGGGGAAACTCCTAAGGGAGTTATTGTCTTTCCCGGCCATTTGCCCCCAAATGAATTTGGGGGTTATGCACAGTGAACTCCTCCGGAGTTATATGATAAACTAATTCTGGACACCTACTTATAAAATCAAAATAATATTATGATAGGTAATACAAAATCAACATGGTTGCTATTGCTCTTTTTCTTTTTAAGCATTGAAAGTCAGAATGCAGCTATAATTAGAAACAGCAAGCAGGATACAGGTGTCTATATAGAGGGACATGTAAAAAACGGAACAACAGCTCTTGCCGGGGTTAAAATTCAAATAGTACTGAACTGGACAAGCTCTGCAGCTGGATATCAAAGTTTAACGGTTGAAACAGATAGTGCTGGGTATTACAAGTATTTAGTTACAGGAGACTATATAAATGGAGCAGGGGGAACCGTGAAAATTAATGCCTGGGAGAATGGTAATAAAAGCTTCTATCCTTCTAATGGATTTACATTTAGCACATTTTCAAAGCCAGAAGTGTGTAATTTTAACTCGTTACAAAACTCAATTACCATTGGTTCGTTACCAACCGGTTCGGTTGATGTAGCTATTGGCTCGGCTGTACAGTTATATGCTGATGCATCAATACTTATGGGAAATATACAAGCCCTGTCGTTTTTAATTGATAATCAGACTGTTGCTGCTACTTATCAGAGTGGAAATACCTGGACTGCTAATTGGACTCCATCAACAGTTGATTCCACTTTTAACTTTGTCGTGACTGCCTCTGGCGAAAGTATAACCGGAACGGCAAACGGAGCTATTCGGGTAAATTGTTCGGGCATTGGATGTCCTAATAAGAAACCGATAATAAATTCGGTTACACCTTCAACTACATTTGAACAGCAAAGTTCATTCACAGCCATTACAATTGGAGCCGGTATTACCGATCCGGATGGGTCAATAAGCAATGTGATATTTACAGTAGATGGAGTACCACAAACAACAATAGTTTCGGGCAATCTGTATAGTTGCACATTTATGCCCACGGAGTATAAAAAGTACACCATGATAATAACTGCTGTTGATAATTTGGGTGGGACTGCGACTTATACAAAAGAATACACGGTTAGGACTCCAAGTGCATTCACAACAATTCCTGACTGGGTAGTGGTAGGATACCATCATACAACGTTTAGTAACGGAACATTTGGTTCTCAAACATTGTCTGATTTGGGAAATTCTAAATTTAACTCGATTAATTGTTCGTTTATTGAAACAACTGATGGGTATATTCCCAAATTTGATGTAACTACTTCGGCGCAGGGCGCAGGTCCGTACAACAATAATAATGCACAATTAAAAGCTGACATTAAAACATTGCAGGCGACAGGCAAACCGGTTTTGGTTTCAATTGGAGGCGCCAACGGACACATTGAATTATCCACAGATGAGCAAAGAAATACCTTTGTTGCCGGTATAATTTCCATTGTAGAAGAATATGGGTTTGATGGAATTGATCTTGATTTTGAAGGCGGAACAATGGCTTATACATTTCCTAATAATAGTTGGACTTACGATGAAGCACTTTATCCGAGATTAAGCAATATTGTTAAAGCTATACGTGCAATAAGTGATTATTTTGGTGAAGACTTTATTATTACTGCCGCTCCTGAAACACAATATATACAGGGTGCTACTTCGGCCTACACAACTGGCTGGGGATCATTCCTGATTGTTGTTAATAATATACGTGATATATTGGATTATATTCATGTTCAGCTTTATAATACGGGTAGTCAAAACGGAGCGGATGGAGGTTCGTATACTCAAGGCACGCCTAACTTTGTTGTGGCGATGACCGATATGCTGATACACGGTTTTAATACAACTTCAAATCTCCACTTTGATGGTTTGAGACCCGAACAGGTTGCTATTGGCTTGCCATCATGTCCTGCAGCAGCACCTGCCGGAGGTTATATTTCTCCAATAAAAACTATTGAAGCACTTGATTATCTGACCAAAGGAATAAAAGGAACGGATATCACTTACACCTTGCTTGGTAGTCCATATCCTACTCTTAGAGGAGTAATGACATGGAGTACCAACTGGGATGCGGCCAATAACTTTGAATTTTCAACAAATTATTATGATTACCACTATGATTCTTCAATAACAACCAATTACAAATTCAATTTGGCTGATTCAGAAATGAGTGTATATCCAAATCCGGCTAAAGGGGAAGTTATGAATGTAGATGTAAGTAATGAGAGCATTTTGTCAATTTATAGCAGTTACGGAATATGTGTTGATAAATTTAAACTTCATAAGGGGAATAATAAAATTAGTATAGATAAATATTCTTCTGGAATTTATTTGTTTTCTACAAGTTCAAATTATAATATATCAAAATTTATAAAAGTTGAAATATTACACGAGTAAATAAGTCTCGCAACCTCCCACGCTGGCGTGAAAACAAGGTCGCACAGAGGCGCAAAGGCGCGCAAGGGGAAAATTAAAAAAAGCAAAAACGCTTTGCGAACTTCGCGGGCTTTGCGCGGAAACAAGGTCGCGCAGAGGCGCAAAGGGGGGAGAGGATAATTGATAATTGACAATTGATAATGCTATGTCGTTTAGTTTCGACCTCTCCCCAACCCTCTCCCGAGGAGAGGGATTTAGGGAGAGGTCGAATCTAAAAGCCCCCCAGCCCCCGAAGGGGGATTCCTATTCTAGCAAGGGTTTCTCCGGGAGCGAAACCCTTGCAGGACGGAAGCGGAACCCTTGCCTGGCGAAAGCGAAACCCTTGCGTGACGCACTCTCGTAACCCGTAACCCGTAACCCGTAACTCGTAACTCGTAACTCATTAACTTGTCTACTCGTTCGCAACTTATTTAGCTTTCTTGATTATAGTCAAAAAAAAAGCGAATATCCAAACCAAATACCCGCTTAATTTGCAGTTGTCAATTGAACAGTGTGCGAATTGATAATTGATAATTGACAATTGACAATTACAAACCCGTAACTTGTAACCCGTAACTCGTAACCCGTAACTTGTAACTTGTAACTCGTAACCCGTAACCCGTAACTTGTAACCCGTAACTCGTAACTCGTAACCCGTAACTCGTAACTAATAACTTACAAACTAAATAGATTATTTTACTAACTTAAAACTATTATTTTATGAACCGCTTATTACGTATTCTACAATTTGTGGTCATAGCTGTTCTGCTGATAGCGGAAACTGCTTCGGCCAGTAACATTACGGTAAGTAACATTTCCATTGTGTCGCGCAACGATGCTGCCAAGTATGCGGTGGTGCAGTTCGATGTTACATGGGATTACAGCTTCCGGAACGGAACAGGTGCGCTGGAAAACTGGGACGCCGCATGGGTTTTCCTTAAATACCAGAAAGTGGGTAACGAAGCCATGGGGTACTATCATGGAACCCTGAGTGGTATTGCCAACCACACCATCCCCACGGGGTACACCGGTAACCAACCAACCGACAACAAAGGTATATTCCTGTACCGCAGCGCCACCGGGCATGGCACAGCCACGCTTACCGGCGTGAAACTCCGCTGGGAGTATGGAACCGACGGCGTTGACCTTACCACCAACGTGAACCTGAAGGTGTTTGCCACCGAAATGGTGTATGTGCCTACCGGGGCTTTCTGGCTGGGGACTGAATCCGATGGTGCTAATCAAGAATATGGTTTCACAAAAGGAGCGCCTGCCACTTGGATGGAACCCTATAAAGTTACTTCTGAGAACGCGATTGTTATGGCTAATAGCGCCGGGAACCTTTGGGCTCAGGGTGGCGGACATGTTACTGGGCTAACGCTTGCCGCTTCTTATCCTAAGGGTTATGCTGCTTTTTACTGTATGAAACACGAGATTACACAAAAAGCCTATGTCGACTTTTTGAATACGCTTACCCGCAACCAGCAGGGCTACAGGGTGAACACCGGCTCCATAGGCACGACCACTTCGGTAACCAACCGCTACGTGATGGGCAACAATTCGTCCATGGTATACCGCAACGGCATACGCTGCGATGCCACCTTGCCTGCAGCTCCTACGCCGGTAGAGTTTTACTGCGATTATGATGGCGATGGCGTTAAGAATGAGGATACTGATGGGCAAAATATTGCCTGTGGTTACCTGGGTTGGACAAACCTGGCCGCTTACCTTGACTGGGCTGCATTGCGCCCTATGACCGAGCTGGAATTTGAAAAAGCTGCCCGCGGCCCTGTGTACCCAACGCCTAACGAACTTGCATGGGGAAGCATAGACTATACCAAACTTGGTACTAATTTTAGCACTGCATTGCTCGATTTGGGAAAAGCTACCGAAAGACCTGCAACGGCCGGAGTGAATTGCAACTTAGGTGGCAATACCTATCTGACTCGTGTGGGTTTTGCTACCAACGACACTACTACCCGGGCGCAAAGTGGCGCCAGCTACTGGGGTATTACCGAGCTAAGTGGAAATGCTGTAGAAACCTGTGTTACGGTATACAACCAAGGCGGCTATGGCTATACATATACAGGGCTTAATGGCGATGGTGCTTTGGATGGAAATGGTTACCACAATGCCGCCAACTGGCCGGCTACCAATGGTTACGGTGCATCTTGGAGAGGTGCCACTCCTGACAATGCATATTGGTATTCTGCGATATCGAACAGATCCTGGGCGAATAGGGCAAGTGACGATATAACTACTTGGTATTGTGGCGGACGCGGGGTGCGTACGGCGCCATGATGATTGAATAATTGAATAATTGAATAATTGAATGATTGAATAATTCATAATTCATAATTCATAATTGATAATAGAGTTTATTCAAGTTGGATATTAACCGCTTTATGTTGTCGGGAAGGTCGGGTAACGAACCCCGTCAGACCGCTTCAAGCGGTCAGACGGATTCGGAATGTCCTCACACGACCTGATACTATTTTCTAACTTGTATAATGTCTAATGAATATGATAATTCAACTGAATAATGCATAGTTATTTCATGGTTCTGTTCACTATCTCTTCTCTAGCACTGCCCCTCTTACTCCCCTCTCCCCTGGGAGAGGGGTCGGGGGTGAGGTCTAAAGAACTCCCCTGCCTGCCGTCAGGCAAGTCCTCAAGGAGAGGGGTCGGGGGTGAGGTCCGATAATTGTCCAAACCATGTATCCGGATATTAAAACAGTAAAAAAACAACAAATCATAGTTATATGAAACGAATACTTAAAAAATTGGGGACGGTGGCGGCCATTGCCTTGCTGTCCATGCCGCTCGCGGCAAATAATATCGCGGTATCGAACGTGGCCATCACGGCACGCGACGATGCCAACAAGTATATCGAGGTGACTTTCGATATTACCTGGGACAATAGCTTCCGTACCACCGGGCTTAGCCCCGACAACTGGGATGCCGCCTGGGTGTTTATGAAGTTCAAGAAAACGGGCGCTGCCACCGCCTTCTCGCATTGCAAGCTGGATGATGTGGCCAACCACTCGCTGCCCGATACGGTTAACTACGAGCTGGTACAGCCTGCCGACAGCATGGGCGTGTTTATACAACGGAAAACCGCCGGTAGCGGCACCGTGACCCTTACGGGATGCAAGCTGCGCTGGAATTATACTTCGGCCACTACCTTCGACCCCACCAACCCCATCGACGTGAAGGTGTTTGCGCTGGAAATGGTGTACGTGCCCACCGGGGCATTCAAGGTAGGATCGGGCGGTACCGAAACTAACTCGTTCACCGCCGGTCCCTGGAGTTCGGGCGCCACCACGCCTTTCACCATCAGTTCGGAAAACTCGCTGTCGATAAACAACGCCGCAGGCGCCTTGTGGGCCACCGGCGCCCAAGGTAGTGTTAGCGTGCTGCCGGCCGAATTCCCCAAGGGATTCAAGGGTTTCTACTGCATGAAGTACGAGTTGACCCAGAAAGCCTATGTGGATTTCCTGAACTCACTGAGCCGCCGCCAGCAAAACTGGAGGATAAACCTGCCCTATACTGCGTCGGGTGGTACGGGGAATGGACATATCTGGAATACTGAAGTTAATTATTGGAATGGCTCTTCTTGGCTTTATGATGTACGTTTTGTAATGGGGACTTCCCAAACGGGTCGTAACTACCGTAACGGCATACGCTGCAAAAGGACTTTTGAGTATCGTCCATACCCTATTACTTTTGCCTGTGACCTGGGCGGTGGGGTGAACGATGATAATTACGCTACTTCCAACCAGGCCGACGACGGGCAGCAGGTGGCCTGCAACTACCTGAACACCATGCATGCCTGGGCTTACCTGGACTGGGCCGGACTGCGCCCCATGAGCGAACTGGAATACGAAAAAGCCTGCCGCGGCACGGCCAACCCCGTGCCCAACGAATATGTATGGGGAACTACCAATTACATTGAACTTACCAATGTAACCAACAGCGGGCAGGTGGGCGAAACTGCCCTGAACCCTGCCGCCAATTGCAATTTCAGTAGCACCAATATGGCTGTGCGTGTAGGCATGTATGCCAGCCCGGCCAGCAGCCGCACCGAAAGCGGCGCCACCTTCTGGGGGATACAAAACATGGGCGGCAATGTGAGTGAACCCGTTATGAGCGTGGGTGTGGACAACAACCGCTTTTTCTCGGGCGCTATCCACGGCGATGGTAAATTGACAGCTACGGGTGATAACGATGTGGCCGGATGGCAAACCGCCTGTGGATACAGGGGTGGAGGCCATGCGAACGGCCCTGGTGCCGGATGCACATCGCATAGATCTTTTGCAACTACCAATTACGATATCAACAGCGCTTATTACCTCGGTTGCCGCGGTGTGCGGACAGCGCCTTGAGAAGCCCCCTAAATCCCCCGAAGGGGGACTTAAAGACTTGTTCTCTTGCACTCGCTGGCGCGGATTTATAATCCGTGCCGATGCAAAGGCGATTGAAAACAGCACAGGTCGCAGACCTGCGCTAGCAAAAGGACTTGAAGACAGATTCTTTAAAGATTTTTGTAAATAAGATAATAGTAGAAACAATTAATAATTGAGATATATGAAACATTTAATAAACCAACTCCGTATAACTTCTTCTTCGGGAGTGGGGAGTTTTTATAATCATATCAAATCCTTACACCCCCTTCGGGGGCTTGGGGGCCTTGTGGTTGGGTTGTTGCTGCTGTCGGCGGGGTCGGCAATGGCCAACAACATACAGGTGAGTAACATCTCCGTGGCCCAACGCAACAGCACGGCCAAATACGTGATCGTGCAGTTCGACCTGAGCTGGAGCAACAGCTTCAGAAACGCCGAGAACTGGGACGCCGCCTGGGTGTTCCTGAAATACCGCAAGAGCGGCGACGCCAACCTGGGCTACTTCCATGGCACAGTGGGCGCTTCGGCCAGCCACGTGATGCCCACGGGCTTCACGTTCACACAGCCCACCGACAACAAGGGCTTGTTCGTGTACCGCTCGGCGGCCGGGACAGGCGATGTGTCGCTTACGGGCGTGAAGGTGCGCTGGGACTATGGCACCGACGGGCTCGACTCGGTGAACGTGGTCGATTTCCAGGTGCTGGCCATGGAAATGGTGTATGTGCCGCAGGGCGCCTTCTACGTGGGTAGCGGGGGAGTGGAAAGCGGTTCGCTCACCGACGGAAGCTGGTCGTCGGGCAATTCCATCCCCTACCAGGTGACTTCCGAAAACGCCATCCTGGTGGGTTCCGGCACGGGCAAGCTGTTTTGCACCAACAACTCGGGCAACATGGCTATCGCCACCGGCACACTGCCGGCAGCCTTCCCGAAGGGATACAGCGCCTTCTACTGCATGAAGTACGAGATTACCCAGAAGGGTTATGTCGACTTCCTGAACACCCTCACCCGCACGCAGCAGGGAAACCGTGTGGACTATGTTTCGGCGAACTGCTTTGTGCGAACCAACAATACTAGCATTTCGTACCGCAACGCCATACGCTGCCCGGCCACCATCCCGGCCGCCCCGTCGCCAGTCACCTTCTTCTGCGACTTCAACAACAACGGTACGGGCAACGAAGACGCCGACGGGTTGAACATAGCCTGCAATTTCCTGAACTATTCGGACCTCTGGGCTTACCTTGACTGGGCCGGCCTGCGCCCCATGAGCGAACTGGAATACGAAAAAGCAGCACGTGGAGCTGCCTATCCTACCATCGACGATTATGCCTGGGGGGCGTCCAATCCGGTTGCAGCAACCGGGCTTGCTGCTAGTGGTTGGGTAGACGAAAGGGCTTCAAATGCAGGAGCTAACATGGTGCATAATATATACAATGTCCCGTTCCGTGTGGGTTTTGCCTCCAACGACACCACCACCCGCTACCAGAGCGGCGCCTCGTACTGGGGCATTATGGAGTTGAGCGGGAATGTGTATGAACGTGCTGTGTCCATCTACCTCCCGAACTTCACCAGTGCCCTGGGCGATGGTGCATTGAATGGCAATGGTGATGCCGATGCGGCTTTCATTTCCTATTGGTTAGGACGGAGGGGTGGCAGTTGCGCTAATGCGATTCAACAATGTAGAATATCCGACAGGGCTGAAGCATCATATAATGACAATACAAGATATTATTATTATGGTGGCCGTGGAGTGCGGCAGGCACCGTGATGATGATTGAATAATTGAATAATTGAGTAATTGAATAATTCATAATTCATAATGGAATCCCCCTGCTGGCGCAGGTTTGTAACCTGTGCCTCACGCTGGCGCGGATTTGCAATCCGTGCCAATGCAAAAGAAGTTGAAAATAGCACAGGTCCCCTGCTGGCGCAGGTTTGTAACCTGTGCCGATATTAATAGTTTAGTTTTTTGATTGGCCTTCGCTCCCGCTCGATTGTATCGCGTGGGGAGTAGATAGAAAATAATTTTTTAGTTTGCCAAACGCAGCGGAGCCAGCAGAATACAAAAAGAAAAAGGATTTTATTACTAATAAAATAACAACAGTATGAATAAGATATCAATAAAACATTGGGTTACTGCCTTGTTGGTTGCGTTCGCGCTGCCGGCAGCAGCCAATAACCTGACTATCAGCAATGCCACGCTGGATAGTGTGAATACTACGGCGGGTTTTTCCGTGG
>DATGXD010000206.1:0-2575 GCA_035299105.1 Paludibacter sp.
AATCGGTCCCCACGACATCATGAACGAAGCCGAGTAGATAACGATGAACACCAGCGTGCTGATACCGATAATTTGCAGGTGGGCCAGCAAGCCGATGGCAAACATACCGATGGCCATACCGATGGAACCGATAATCAGCAACGGTTTGCGTCCGAATTTGTCGACAGTGAAAATAGCCACCAGCGTGAACACAATATTGATGAAGCCCATGATAACCGTCTGCCACATGGCGGCATCGTTTCCAAAACCGAGGCCTTTGAAAATTGTTGGGGCATAATACAGCACCACGTTGATACCAACCGCCTGTTGGAACACAGAAAGGAGTATGCCGATAATCAGCACTTTCCAACCGTAAGTCAGTACTTTTTCCACTTTTTCGTGGTGTGCAGATTCCTTGATTTCCTGCAGGATTTCCTTAGCCTTGATGGTTCCGTTGATTTTACCCAAAATGAACAGGGCTTTTTCTTCCTTGCCTACCAACGCGAGGTGGCGTGGAGTTTCGGGAACGAAAAACAGCAAAATTCCAAACAACGCTGCGGGAACTGCATTCGAGGCAAACATGTAGCGCCAGCCCTCGCTGTCGATCCATTCCTGCGACTCGCCTTTGGTTATAAAGAAATTCACGAAATAAACCACCAGCATACCGAAAATAATGGCAAACTGGTTCCACGAAACCAATTTTCCACGGATATCGGCCGGAGCAATTTCGGCAATATACATAGGACAAATGGCCGAGGCAAGCCCCACGCCGATACCACCAATCACACGGTAGATATTGAATGCAATCAGCACTGGTACGCTGCCATCTCCCTTGTGGAAAAAGAAGAATTCAGGGTATGAAGCTCCGAGTGCCGAAACAAAAAACATGATGGCTGCCAGGAGCAGGGAGTTTTTACGCCCAAGCGATTCGGCAAAAAAACCGGAAAAAGCGCTCCCGATAATGCATCCTATCAATGCGCTCGAAACGGTAGCCCCATGGTAAAATGTGGCCAAATGACCGAAAGTAGCTTCGTCCAAATGGAACACGGTTTTCAACGAATCGACAGCTCCCGAAATTACGGCAGTGTCGTATCCGAACAACAGCCCACCAATGGTTGCCACCAGTGTTACGCCGAAAATATAAAATTTACTTCCTTGTTGTGAGTTCATAATGTATTAGTTACAAGTTATTAGTTACAAGTTGCAAGTAATTCAGAATAGAAGCGTAAAGTGTGGAAGGCAACCAGATAACTCCATGCCTCCCAAACTTTTTCTTGCAACTCGTAACTAAATTAATTAGATATACATATTGACAATTGCTTCGTAAAGCTCTTGTTTGCCGCTGATTTGTTTTGGTTCGCCGTTGGCTTTGGCATAAGCGTACACATCTTCGAAAGTAAGTTTGCCTTCTTCGAATTCTTTACCTTTACCAGCATCATACGAAGCATAACGGTCGGCAACCATTTTCTTGTATGGCGATTTTTCGAGGATAGCAGCAGCAGCTTCCAACGCACGGGCCATGATATCCATAGCTCCTACGTGGGCAATGAACAAATCCTCGTTGTCGGTAGAGTTGCGGCGGATTTTGGCATCGAAGTTGGTACCACCACCTTGCATTCCACCACCCTGAAGCACAACCAACATGGCTTGTGTCAATTCGAAGATATCCACAGGGAATTGGTCGGTATCCCAGCCGTTCTGAACATCTCCGCGGTTGGCATCGATAGCGCCCAACATGCCTGCATCAACGGCGCATTGCAATTCGTGTTCGAAAGTGTGACCTGCCAATGTAGCGTGGTTTACTTCAATGTTCAATTTGAAATCGTTTTCCAAACCATATTCTTTCAAGAAACCGATAACCGTTTCTGCATCAACATCGTATTGGTGTTTCATTGGCTCCATGGGTTTTGGTTCAATCAGGAACACGCCTTTGAAACCTTTTGCACGACCATAGTCGCGAGCCATGCGCAACATGGTGCCCATGTGTTGTTTTTCGCGTTTCATGTTGGTGTTCAACAAGCTCATGTAACCTTCGCGGCCTCCCCAGAACACATATGCCTTACCACCCAGTTCGATAGTAGCATCGATTGAGTTTTTGATCTGGAGCATAGCACGTGCAGCTGCATCAAAATCAGGGTTGGTGCTTGCACCGTTCATGTAACGGGCTGGCGAGAACACATTGGCAGTACCCCACATCAGCTTGATGCCGGTAGCAGCCTGTTTTTCTTTTGCATAAGCAACGATGGCTTTCAGGTTGGCTTCGTATTCTTCGATTGAAGAGCCTTCGCTCACCAGGTCAATGTCGTGGAAGCAATAGTATTCGATACCCATTTTCGACATGAACTCGAAACCTGCATCCATTTTGTCTTTGGCAGCCTGCAATGCATCGGCAGCGCCTACCCAAGGGTGTTTCTGAGTACCAGGACCGAATGGGTCGCCACCTTCGGCGCACAAAGTATGCCACCAGGCCATTGAGAACTTGAACCATTCTTTCATGGTTTTTCCATAAACCACCTTTTCGGCATCGTAGTAACGGAATGCCAGTGGGTTTTTACTTTCTTTTCCTTCGAATTTGATCTTTTCGATTGTTGGGAAA
>DATGXD010000207.1:0-20386 GCA_035299105.1 Paludibacter sp.
CCTTGACTAATGAAATGGCTTTGAATGCACCTCCCACGTAAATGGCCGCCTTTTTGCCAGTAAGCCTTTCTTTGTACCAGGCCAGTTCGGGTATCAGTTTCGAAACTTCTTCTTTCACCAGTTGACGGGCTTTGGCCAGCATGTCATCATCCTTGAAAAACCGCGCCACATCGTACAAAGCATCGCTCATATCCTCGATACCGAAATACGAAACCCGCATCGAGGGTGTTCCGTAGGTGTCTTTCATCAATTTGGCCAGGTAATTCATTGACCCCGAACATTGAACCACGTTCAGACCCGCATTGTGGGCATTGCGTATATCGTCCACACGGCCATCGCCCGTGATGGTGGCATTGACATGTACGCCCATTTTTTTATAATAATCGAGCAGAATCCACAACTCCCCGGCTAAGTTGAAATCGCCCAGGATATTGATGCTTTTTTTAGGCGTGGGCTTGTCGGCAGTGCCTACGAGTTTGAAAATGGCTTCGCAGGCTACCTTGTAACCATCTTTTTTCGAACCCTGGAAACCGGGAGCCTGAACGGGAATTACGGGAATACCCGTAGCTTCTTCCAGCATCCTGCAAGCCCGCTCCACATCGTCGCCGATAACGCCTACTATGCAGGTGGAATAAATAAAAGCCGCCTTGGGGTTGTGGGCTTTGATGAGTTCGAAAGCCGCTTGGTACAGTTTTGTTTCGCCCCCGAAAATCACATCGCGTTCCTGCAGGTCGGTGCTGAAACTCAACCGGTGCAGTTCGGGACCTGACGATAGTGAACCGCGGATATCCCAGGTGTAGGCCGCGCAACCAATAGGGCCGTGTATCAAATGCAAGGCATCGGCAATGGGGTAAAGTACCACCCGCGAACCGCAGAACACACAGGCACGCTGGCTCACACTGCCTGCCAGGCTCGCTTTGTTGCAATCGATGGTGGGCGCTTCCGCTCCCGCTACCGAAACCTGGCTTTTTCTTTCTTCCAATATATGTCCCATACTTTTTATTGAGAATTAATAATTCGGATTGCGCGTTATTTTTTTTAGTATGAGACAGGTTAGCGAAGATTGTTTGCGGCATTTTTTTAAGTCGCTGCGACTGGTGTCATGCTTCTGTATCACTACAGACTGGAGTCATGCGTCAAATGCGACTTTTTTTTACTTAACCTCCCGCCGGGGAGGATAAATGGATATGTCTTTGAATCGACTTTGTTGGAAAAACAGTTGCAAATTGTGCGAATCTTCGTAATTTCAATTTGAATGGCAGTTTGGTATTTACGATTTGCGTGAACTTGCGGTTATCCGCGCAATTTGCGTTCTGTCTTCCTCTCTTTGAGTTGTTCCCGGGTATTTACAACTGGAACTCCACTTTTTCTTCGGGGCAAGTCCGGTCAATTTTATCCAGCATGGCGTCCATGATTTGTTTCACGAGGTTTGCACCACCCTGGTAACCTGTTTTGGCGAAGTAATTGTGTCCGGGACGGTCGGCAATCGGGAACCCGAAGCGGACAAACGGCGTATCTTCATCGCGGGCAATGTATTTCCCGTAGGTATTGCCTATGAGCAAATCCACCCCTTCCTGCTTGATCCACTGGTGCATCCGGAACATGTCGGCACGTTCGCCGGCCATGCATTTTGCTTCGGGAATATCCTTCAGGATTTCGGCCATCCGGTCTTCGAAGTACTTGCTTGGCGTTCCGGTAACGACATAAACCGGTTTCATGTCCATGCTTACTAAGAATTCGGTAAGCGGGATCAATGTGTCCGGGTCGCCCCAAAGTGCTACACGTTTGCCGTACAGGTATTTGGCACTGTCGGCAATCAGGTCGATCAATTGGCCGCGCTCCACGCTCAATTCTTCGGGGATTGGCACGTTGGCGTGGCGGCTCAGCGCCATCAGGAAGCGGTCGGTTGCTTTGAAACCGATGGGTATATCCTGGATTTCAAATTTGACCTTGCATTTGTTTTCGAGCTTGATGCAGGCATCCTCGGTAGTCATTGGGCCAAGGCCGATAGTGAATTTGCTGTCGCCGCTCTGTTTCATCTCGGTTATGGTTGTCCCGCCGTTCGGATACATTTTATAATGACCATCCAGTGGGGCATCGAGTACGCCGGTCATGTCGGGAAACAATATTGTACGTGCTTCCATGACTTTTGCCAACCGCTTGATTTCGCCCATGTCCGATGGTTCCATCCAGCCTGCAATCAAGTTGATGACATTGCGCTTTTTAGGCGTGGCCGTGGCGAAATTCTTGACGAACGAAGCCACCATGTTCGAATACCCGGTAACGTGCGTTCCTACATAACTTGGCGTGTTGCAGAAAATCACCGATTTCCCGTCGGGTACACAACCGTCTTCTTTCGCTTTGGCAATAATGGCAGTCATGTCGTCGCCAATGGTTTCCGACAAACAAGTGGTGTGAATGGCAATCACATCGGGGTTATACACTGTGAACATGGTGTCGATGGCCTGCACCAGGTTGGCCTGGCCGCCGAACACCGACGAACCTTCGGAGAATGAGCTGGTGCCGGCCATAATCGGTTCGCGGAAGTGGCGCGACAATGCGCTTCGGTGGTACGAGCAACATCCTTGCGAACCGTGGCTATGAGGCAAACAGCCGTTAAAACCAAGTGCCGCGTACATGGCGCCTATTGGCTGACAGGTTTTTGCAGGGTTGATAGTCAACGCTTTCCTGTCTATTTCTTTTGCTGTGGTATGTCTTAGTAACATAATAATATCCAATTAAAAATTAATAATTAAGAATTAATAATTTGTTATGCAATTCATAATCAGTAAGTTCATGGAAAAATAATTATTAATTATGAATTTTTAATTATTAATTAAAAACGTATTCCGCTTCTACCAGTTCTTCCTGTTCCCACGGAGCCTTCATTTGTTTGAAAATGGTGCTGCAGGCAATCATTTCAATGTCCTTGTAGAAGTTGATAGCTCCTGCAAATCCGGCATAGGGCCCGCCGTTGTCGTAGTTGTGGAGCTGTTTCAGTGGGATTCCCATTTTTTGCACCACATATTTTTCCTTGATTCCGGCGCAGAACACATCGGGTTTATACAGTTCTATCAGTTTTTCCATTTCGAAATGGCTGAGGTCATCGATTACCAACGTCCCTTTTTTCATGTCGGTCATCAAGCCTTTGTACTCGTTGAATTCTATGTCGAATGCTTCTTTCAGTTTGGCCAGTTCTTCCTCCGTTTTACGGGGATTGTAGCGCGTGGCATCGGGGTAAACCGTGATTTCCTCGATGTTGCGGCTGTCGGCGTCAATCTGGATGGTTGGGATTACCCGGCGTCCTTCGTAGTCGTCGCGGTGGCCGAATTCGTACCCGGCCGTGAGGCTTTCCATTCCCAGCTCGGTGAAAAGTTCCTGGTAGTGGTGGGCGCGCGACCCTCCCACGAAGAGCATGGCTGTTTTGCCTACCGTTTTCAACCGGGCTTTGTCGGCGGCCGCTTTTACTGGAATCATTTCTTCTTCAATCACTTTCTCAATCCGGTCTATCAGTTCCTGGTCGCCAAAATATTGTCCCACCTTGCGCAAGGTTTTGGCAGTGGCTTCGGCGCCGATAAAGTTGGCTTTCGCCCACGGAATACCGAAGGAAGTTTCGAGCATTTCGGCCACGTAGTTGATGGAGCGGTGGCACATTACCAGGCTGAAATCGGCTGTGTGGGCGCTTTCGAACTGTTCGAGCGTGGAGTTACCCGACATGGTGGCGATAATGTCCACCTGTATTTTTTCGAACAATTCTTCCAGTACAAATGCATCGCCCCCGATATTGTATTCACCCAGGATGTTGACGGCGTATTTGTATTTGCGTTTCGGGTTGTCGTTTCGGCCAATCAGGTTTTTGTACAACCCGTTGTTGGCAATGTGGTGGCCTGCCGATTGCGAAACACCGCGGTAGCCTTCGCACGAGAAGCCGAAAATGTTGCAATCCGGAAATTCTTCCTTCATGTGCCGTGCCACGCGGTGGACATCATCACCAATCAAACCCACCGGGCAGGTCGAAAAGATGGCGATGCCTTTCGGGTGGAACAGTTCATAGGCTTCGCGAATGGCTTGTTTCAGTTTTTCTTCACCGCCAAACACAATGTTCGAGTCCTGCATGTCGGTCGAGAAGCAGTATGGAATGAAGTTTTCCATTTCGGGCTTGTCGGCGCGGGTCTGGTTCCGGCGTGTCAGCCACGAGTAGAATCCGCATCCGATTGGTCCGTGGGTGATGTTCACAATGTCCCTGGTAGGTCCCAGCACCACTCCTTTACAACCGGCATAGGTACAACCGCGCTGGGTTATGATGCCCGGAATGGTACGCACGTTAGCCTGTATCACCGGGATGGCATCGGGGTCGTTTACCACTATCGATTTTGCCCTTTTCTTTGCCACTTTCTTCGGGTAAGCTTTCAATACTTCTTCTGAGAATTTACTCAGTTCAAGTTCTTCAATTATTGTTTTTCCCATAAGTTGATATTTGATTAATAATTAATAGTTGGCAATTGATAATTGCAGACCCTTAATTCTTAATTCCTTATTTTTAAATTAATCTAAAGTGATTTCCCCGCTTTCGCCTGTACGCACCCGTACCGAGTCGGCTGCCGGAATCACGAAAATTCTACCATCACCGCTTCTGCCGGAGCGATTGGCTTTGATAATGGTTTCGACTGCCAGTTCCTTTTTTTCGTCGGTCACCACCAGTGTAATCATTCGCTTCGATTTCAGCCGCGGCATTTCCGAGATCAACTCCCTGAGTTCCGGGTCCGAAGATTCAACTTTCTCGAAATCGCCATGGCCTTTTCCACGCCCTAGAACCGGCATGGCTGTGAAGGAAGGAAGTCCCGCTTCCGACAAAGCCTCCTTGGTTTCGGCCATTTTGGTGATCCGTATCATTGCTAATATCAATTTCATATACCAAATAATTTAAGCGACCCCAAACCCCTGATGGGGCTTAAAGACCAAAGTTTATTAATAATTTAACTCCCCGTACTTTCACAAGAAACTACGTTTCATCCCCTTTGAGGGGGAGGGGGTTAGTCTTTCTTCCCGCTGGAAATGGTGTAACTTTCTTCCACTGGTGTCACAAATATTTTACCATCGCCAAACTGGCCTTTTTCGCCCGAACGGGCTGCCAGCATGATGGTTTCGATTACAAAATCCTTGTCCCTTTCGGGTATCACTATCATCAAAAGGTCTTTCGGGAGTTCGTCGTAGGTGACATTCCCCACCTTGATACCGCGCTGTTTGCCGCGGCCGAAAACCGATAATTTTGTTACTGCAGGAAATCCGGCATCGAACAATGCCTTCATTACAACTGAAGATTTTTCTGGGCGTACTATTGCTCTTAGTAAATACATATTAATTTAGAATTTGCCCCCTTCCCCAAAAGGGGGAGGAGAGTATGTTTGTAAATTGAAATAATTGTTTGCACTTCTCCAAAGCCCCCTTTGGGGGGGTGGGGGTCTTAGTTCATGATTCCAAACCCAATCAGCAAATCTTCCAGTTCCTGGATTGAAAGCGGCGTGGGAATCACATGCATTTGGTTGCCGTCGATTTTTGAAGCCAGTGAGCGGTATTCGTTTGCCTGTTGGTGTTCCGGGGCGTAATCAATCACTGTCATTCGGTTGATTTCAGCGTGTTGAACCATGTTGTCGCGGGGTACGAAGTGAATCATTTGCGTGCCAAGTTTTTTGGCGAATTCCTGGATCATGTTGGCTTCGTTGTCGACCTTGCGCGAGTTGCAAATCAGGCCGCCAAGGCGGACATCGCCTACTTTGCCGAATTTGGCAATGGACTTGCAAATGTTGTTGGCGGCATACATGGCCATCATTTCGCCCGAACACACAATGTAAACTTCCTGGGCTTTGCCATCGCGGATAGGCATGGCAAATCCACCGCAAACCACGTCGCCCAACACATCGTAGAACACATAGTCCAGCTTTTTGTCTTCATCGTAAGCGCCCAACTGTTCCAACAGGTTGATGGAAGTGATGATACCACGGCCAGCACAGCCAACGCCCGGTTCCGGTCCGCCCGATTCCACGCAGCTGGTGTTTTTGAAACCCCCTTTCATCACATCGTCCAGTTCCACGTCTTCACCTTCATCGCGGAGTGTGTCCAGAACTGTTTTTTGTGCCAGGCCGTGGAGCAGCAAGCGGGTTGAGTCGGCTTTCGGGTCGCAACCCACCACCATAACTTTTCGTCCCATTTCGGCCAAACCGGCCACTGTGTTTTGTGTTGTGGTCGATTTTCCGATACCACCCTTTCCGTAAATTGCAATCTTTCTCATCTTTTTTATACTTTAAAATGAATAATCGAGTTATGATTTTGATTTTAAATCCTGACTTCCTTTATCCATTTTTCGTGCCATTAACAAATATTTGCAATTTTGTGCTTCCTGGTTTGTGGCTTAAATACCAGTAAATCAAGAGATAAATAGACCTAAAAAAACTCCGGAATCGGCGGGAATGAATGGTTTTTAACGTTGGCTGAACCGATGAAATCCTACATATTTGTAGGGGAAAAGGCGGTAAAACAGGCTTTTCTACTTATTTGTAGGCAGGAAAATGGCGCGAGATGGAAGGAAGATTTACTTTGCGAACTTAGCGAGCTTCGCGTGAAAATTAGGTCGCGCAAAGCACGCAGAGGCACGCAAAGAAAAAAAAATGAATAAGAATTAGCTTTGCGAACTTAGCGAGCTTCGCGTGAAAACACAGGTCGCGCAAAGCACGTAGAGCAACGCAAAGGAAAAAATATTGAAATAGAATTAGCTTTGCGAACTTTGCGATCTTAGCGCGGAAAAAGGTCACGCAGAAGTACGCAAAGAGAATGCAAAACCATTGAAGCATGTTACTCAATAGGCTTTTTCGAGGAATTGGTATTTTTCATTGAAATACGGGTGGAAATCAATAGCATCAATTTCTGAAACAACTTTCCCGTTCCGCAAAACGATGACCGATGTGGCCAGTTTTTTCACTTCTTCCACATCGTGGCTAACCATCAATGTCACCGAATTCAGCATTCCGTGTGCTTTCCGGATTTCGTCCTGCAAGGTGAGGCGCATTTCGTAATCGAGTGCCGAAAGCGGCTCATCGAGCAGCAACACGTTTGGGCGGGCTGCCAATGCCCTTGCCAGCGCCACCCGTTGCTTTTGCCCACCCGAAATGCGGTGTGGCTTCTGGTTTTGCAGCGCTGCGAGGTCGAAAAGCTGCAGCAGTTCATCCACTTCGGCGGCATTTTTTTCCTGCTGCCCGAACTCAATGTTTTTCCTCACCGTCATGTTCGGGAACAAGGCATAATCCTGAAACATGTAGCCCACGTGGCGCTTTTGCGGTGGCAGGTTGATTTTCCTCCCGGAATCGAACCAAACTTCGCCGTTGAAAACGATTCTTCCCCGGTCGGGTTTGCTCAACCCGGCCAACAAGCGCATGAGTGTTGTTTTTCCCGACCCGGAATGACCAAACAAGCATAGCAATTCATTTCCTGGAATCACTGTATCTACTTTCAGGAGGGTCTTCCCCTCTGAAGTCAACATTTCGCGCTCGATATTTATTTCCAGCATACTTGTTTCCTATAAAATTATTTTCCTTCTCCCGTTCATGCTGTAAATCAGCGTGAGGATAACCAGCGAAACAATGAACAGCACCAGCGAGTACCGGTTGGCCGCTTCGTAATTCATCGCCTGCACCTCGTCGTAAATAGCTATGCTTGCCACACGGGTAACTCCGGGCATGTTCCCGCCCACCATGATCACTACCCCGAACTCGCCCACGCAATGTGCAAAAGTCATGGCCACGGCTGTGATAATGGAGGGTATCATGTTTGGAACGAGCACTTTGAAAAAAGTGGCCCTTTCCGATTTCCCCAGTGTGAATGCCGCTTCGCGTAAACTCTGCGGGATGGCTGCCAAGCCGTTTTGCAGCGGCTGAACCATGAACGGCAATCCAAAAACCACACTCGCAACCAGCACGCCTTCGAAACTGAATGCCAGCCGCCAATCGAAGGTTCTTTCCAGGAATTTCCCGAAAAAATGTTCCGGGCTGTAAGCCACCAGCATGTAATAACCCAACACAGTTGGCGGTAACACCAACGGCATACTGATCAATGCTTCCAGTAGAGGTTTAAAAATAAACCGTCTGTGAACCAACAAATAGGCCGCCGGCATTCCGATAAGAAACAATATCACCGTTGTCCAGCCAGCCAACTTGCCTGTCAATAAAAGCGTATTTAAAAAATCGTCGTTCATATAGTTCTATTTCGTTTTTTATCTTTTTCAAAGTTTTTAAACTTTGGAAAAGATTCATTCTACCCGCTACCTACTACCCACTACCCTATAACCCCATTTTTCCCAGTAGGGCTTTGTTTCCACCGAGAGCACGAATTTTCGGAAACGGGCCGCTTCGGTGTTCAACGTTGGAGTTTTAATCAATACACACGACTGTTCTATGGGTTTGTAATATCTTTCCGGAACAATATAATAGTTGCCTTTGCCATTCATATCGGGAGCTAAAGCCAAAGACAGAGCAATAAAACCCAGCTCAGTATTACCGGTGAAAGCATATTGTGCCGCGGCCGAAATGTTTTCGGCAATCACCAGTTTGTCTTTCAAATCATCGTACAGTTTCATGGATTTAAGCAGTTCCACAGCGCGTTCACCGTAAGGAGCCGTTGCCGGATTTGCGACCGCTATTTTGCTTACTACGGATGATCTTAAAATGTCGAGTCCTTTTTTATCTACCGGAAGTGTTGTACTATATAGCACTAATTTTCCGAAGGCATAAGTACTGATAGGGCCGGTAGTCAGCCCTTTGTCTTTCAACTTTACAGGGAATTCGTTGTCGGCAGCCATAAAGAAGTCGAATGATGCCCCGTTGGTAATTTGCTGAACCAAAGTTCCCGAAGCTCCGAAAGTAAGATTGACTTTGGCTTTCGGATATTTTTTCACGTAGGCTGTTTTTATTTCTTCCAACACATAACGGAGGTTAGCGGCAGCAGCCACATTCACTTTTTGTGCCGTTGCACTGAATGTTGCCAATACAATGGCGAGTAAAAATAATAGTCGTTTCATATTTGCAAGTAAGTATTAAAGTTGATTTATAACGTAACTCCGGAGATGCTAATCGCTAAAACCTTTGAACCTGCCAGTCGGCAGACAGGCGCTAAGTCGTCACGAAACAAAGTTAATCAGGAGATTAAGGATATTTCATTGCGGCTTTGTGTCTTAGAGCCTTTGCGTACAAAATAGCATATGAGTTAATTAGGAGGCTGTTTTAAAAATGTTGGTTTAATGGTGAACATGATATATGCCCACTGAGGTGTTCTTGCCGCAGGAATAGCGGAGGCATTTGTTACCAAATCTTTTGCAATTAATGTGTTGTTATTGGAAAAATACCTGCAATAACCTCCCTGGACGGTTGTCCAGCTGTTCAGTTTGTAGGTGGCCAGGAAATCGAATTCCGAACCCAGGTCTTTAGCAAAAGCCACTCCTTTCTTGTTTTTCCCGGCAAATTCCGTGTTGAAAACATGGTATCCGCCTTCCAGGGTCAGCTTTTTAGCTATTTTCCCGGTTATGCTTCCGTAATAATCTAACAAGCCCTGAGTAAGTGGTGTGTTCCAGTAATCCATGTATCCATTGAAAGTGTGGTCGGCGCCGTAAAGTTTTTTGAAATTGCCCTGGATTCCATCTGCCGCACCGTTTTTGTCACCCGACAAATAGTCGGTCCCGGTACTTGCCGAAACGGCTTTTGTGAAAACGTAGTTGATTTTCAGTGCTAATAATTTCCCGTTCAATTTCTTCCCGGCTACGTTTTTCCCTGATTGGAAATAAGCTGTAGCCAAGCCCGAAAGGGGGAAACCGGCAGTTTCGTATTTCAGGTTGCCGCCGCAGGTCAGGGCCTGGACTAAATCTGTTTTTTTATAGTTGCCTACACCTCCCAGCCCCAACGTGTCCTGCCAACCTTCGGCAACTGCCATTGCGGTGAGCGTGAATCCATTGCGAGTTGGTGCCGATGCCCACAAATACCCTATCGACCTGTATTTGCTTCCGGGAGCGTAGAAGGTTTCGGTTGCAATTTCCTTGTTATTGTTGTAGCCCAAACCCAAATGTGCCTGGAAATCATTGATGTTGTATTTCAAAACCATCAAATCGTGCGTGGTGCCGGTAATGCTCCAGGCCGGTGCCGAAAACAAACGGGAATCATCATATTTCACAGGCTGCCGTCCAATTTTCAGCGATCCGCCCGGGAACAGCAGCATTTCGGCCCAGGCTTCGTAAATGCCTGTGGTTGCGTCGGATGACGAGGTGGCAAACTGCCCGAACACCCGTGAATCCTGAACGGTGATTTGTGTGGTCAGCAACCCACTGCTGAATGTAAAACCCAACCTGGTTCGTTCCGAAGTGAATATACCCGGGTCGGTTGCCGAGAGAATCGGCGATTTGTAACCATCTTGGAACTCCGTGCGTGGCCGGATTTCCCCATCCACAACCACACTCTGAGCCTCTGTATTCAATATGCTGTTTAACATGAAGCACAGCATGGATACTTTGTAGCACCTTCTCATACCTTGAAATTTTTAATTGGACCTACTGATCTGGTAATTTATTCTACAGGCTTAACGGCTGAATAATTCTATTTAAATACCTGTATTTCAATGATGATAAATAACCCCTTTCCCGTTATCAAAAACAAAGAATAACGCTCTGTAAATGGAAGGCGATATGCTTTTCAAAGAATATCGCCAGGTTAAAAAAAACAGCCGGTTAAGTCGCTGTTGCCTTTTTCGAAAAATTCACGCAATTCCTCCATTTTCTTGTCGTATAGCTGAATCAGCCTTTTGCCATACGGGCTAATCATGCAGCCGCCTCCATCGCGTCCTCCCTTTTGCCGCACAACCACCGGTAAAGGTGATAACTGGTTGACCTTGTCGATAATATGCCAGGCATGCTGGTACGACATTTTCAGGCTTTTCGATGCTGCAAGTATCGACCCGTCGGTGTACACCTGTTTGAGCAAACGAACTTGTGCGGCCCCGAGAAAAACTTCGTCGTCGCGACAAATTGTAATATTACCCTCGAGTGAAAAACTGGAATGATGACTCATGGAACTCAATAAGCGGTTTGCTGTTTTTGTTTTGCAATGTGCAATTTTCCGCTTTTAGTATTTCAAAGCTTGTGCCAAAGGGCTTATTGTGCATGTAATGAGGTGTTTATAGGATTGTTTTGATGAAGTGGTCAAAGGGAAACCATACAAGGAGGTATGGAAAAAGCGGGAAAACGACATTTTGGTGTCTTTTTGACTTGGTGGTAAACGGCAAAAAAAATACGGCCGGACAACTCCAACCGTATTCCTCTAAAAAACCGTATTTTTTACAAATGGCTTTGCAAAACTTCAACCAGCCATTTCCAGCATTTCTGCGTGGAGCTGATACTCAGCCTTTCGTCGGGCGAATGCACATCGTGCATTTGCGGTCCGAACGAAACCATGTCTAAATGCGGGTATTTTTCCAAAAAGAGTCCGCATTCCAGTCCGGCATGGATGGCCCTGATTTTCGGCTCCTCGCCGAAAAGGTTCCGGTAGCTCGTTTTGGTTGTTTCCAGTATGGCCGATTTCAGGTTGGGTTTCCAGCCGGGATAGCCATCGCCGTGCGTGACGGTTGCTCCGGCAAGCAGCAAGACCGATTCCACCTGGTATGCCGTATCGTATTTGGCTGTCTCCACCGAACTGCGCTGACTGGTGGTAATCAGTATTTCATTCCCTTCCTTCATTTTCACCGAAGCCAGGTTGGTCGAAGTTTCCACCAGCCCGGGCATGTCGCGGCTCATGGCCTTCACACCGTGCGGACAGGCATACAACACGTTCAGGAGTGCATCCGACGACTTTTTGTCCAACACCATTGGGGAAAGGCTTTCCGATTCCAGTGTTAATCGGAGGTCGGGTTCAGTCGGGAGGATTTCGGCTTCCAGGTCCGAAATGTAAATATTGAACATCACCCGCAGGTTTTCTTTTTCGGCATAAGGCACACAACCCACAGCAATGGCTTCGCGCGGGATGGCATTACGCAGGTTGCCCCCATCGAAAGTACCCAGGCGCAAATCCATTTTCCGGTTCACATTCCACAAGAAGCGGTTCAGGATCTTGTTGGCATTGCCGCGGCCTTTGTTGATGTCGTCGCCCGAATGCCCGCCTTTCAGCCCTTTTACTGAAACTGAAAAACCGAAATAACCTTCGGGCGTTTTTTCGGGCGTGTAAGCCATTCGAGCCGTGGTGTCGATTCCGCCTGCACATCCCACGAAAATTTCCCCATCGTCTTCCGAGTCGAGGTTGATAAGCACCTCGCCTATCAGGAAATCCCGTTCGAGGGCAAAAGCGCCCGTCAGCCCGGTTTCTTCGTCCACGGTAAACAGGCATTCGATGGCCGGATGTTTCAACCCGGTGGAAGCCAGCACGGCCAGCATCATCGACATGCCAATGCCATTGTCGGCACCCAGCGTGGTACCGCGTGCCTTCACCCAGTCGCCATCGACATAAGCCTGGATGGCATCGGTTTCGAAATTGAAACTCACATCGCTGTTTTTTTCACACACCATATCCATGTGCGACTGCAGGATTATTTTCTTGCGGTTTTCGTAGCCCGGGGTAGCCGGTTTGCATATCAGGGTGTTCCCGGTTTTATCCGTTTTTATTTCCAATTCATGCCTGGCGGCAAACGCTTCCAGGTAGGCTATCATGCGTTCCTCTTTTTTCGAAGGGCGCGGTATTTGGTTTATGTCGTGGAAGAATTCCCATACGGCAGCAGGTTCGAGATATTTCATAGCGAATTCGTTTTAATTGGTGTAAAGGGCAAAGATAGAAAAAAAGCGATTGGTTATGTCTGTTTTAATGGGGTTTTCAGGGAAATGGAGGTTTGTGGTTGCCTGTAAGCCGCTGGCAATAGTTGTTTTATGTGGTTTGGCTTTTTCTGAAACGCCATGGCTTGCATCTAAGATATTCTATAGTGTGCTAACTTCAAAATATGCATTTTGGAATCTAATCTTTAATGACTGGCTCCTGCTTTTTATCAAGACAGCATTATTTTACGGGAAAATAGTGATAAAAAGATCATTTTTTGTCATTAAATCATTTTTTTTAGAGTTAATTTTGCGCAATCCCGCAATTTGCTAAAAATTAAATTTAGTCAACCCTGAATTGGGTTGCTCGTTTGTTCGGTTTGGGGTTTGTTGGAGTTGTTGCCTGATTGATAGTTGTTTACAATGTGTATGTTCACGAATTTCCCTCTTGCAAAATCAGAATACACCAACCCGAAGAATGCCTATGTATGGTTTTTTCTTGTATTCTCGATAATTCTGGTTGTGTATCTGGCTTTATATTTGTTTTAGGCCTTATTAAACTTTTGAGCGGTCTGAATAAATATGCAGGATATATGAATTGGCCCGCTGAATGCGGGTCTTTCGCCCGAAGATTTTCAATCGGTTATTCACCCCGGGGATAAGGAGAAAGTGAGCCTTGCATACGCAGGTTCTTTAAAAAGGAAGAAGCCATACCAGATAGAATACCGTTTGCTTTTCGCCGATGGAAGGTTAAATATGTGTCCGAACGGTGTGAAACCAGTTATGATGGATCGGGAAATCCATTGCGGAGCGTTGGTACAGTGCAGGATATTACGGAGCAGAAACAAGACAGACAGAATATTGAACTGCTCGGTTTTGCGTTTAACAATACGTCTGGGGACGTTTTTATTTGCGAGGAAAACAACTTAAATTTCAAGTATGTAAACAATCAGGCATGCAGGTCGTTGGGGTATAGCCGGGAATTATTGTGTAAAGCCCCTATTGCAAGTGGGTAAGAATAACTTGCTTAAATATCAAATAAAAAACTATATGAAAAAATGTGTTCTTATGCTCGCGTTGGTGGCGGGTATGGTTGGTGGGTTAAATGCCCAGGTTAAAGGAAATGCCATTGGTCTTCGCTTGACCAATCAGGCTCACGGTGCAGAACTTTCTTTCCAGGCTGGACTTGGTAAAGCAAACCGGCTGGAAATAGATTTGGGGTTAAACCATTGGAATGATAAATGGGATAATGCATATTCAGGGTATGAATTGACAGGCGTTTACCAATGGGTATGGGGTCTGAATCAAATAGCTACGGGTTTGAACTGGTATGCTGGTTTAGGTGCAACGGCCGGGACCTATAATTCAAATTTAGGCCTTGGATTTGTTGGTCAATTAGGCCTGGAATACAATTTCAACATCCCGTTGCAGATATCATTGGATTGGCGGCCAACACTATTTAACTCATACTACAATAGCCTTGGCTATTATAATTACGGTGGCAACGGTCTCTCAATCCGCTATCGGTTTTAAATACAGTAAATGTAAAATTTAGTGCCGTGTAATGATTCTTCTAAGCCTTCTGTTTATGAGCGGCTTAGAAGAATCTTCAATTTAAAAAAGCCACTGCCGGCCGGCAAAAGAAATCAGTTCCTTTCCTTCCTGGGAAGCTAAATCGAACTTACCCCCGACAACCATCTTGCAAAGTAAAGAAGCGGTTAAGGCAAACGTCCTCTTTTCCTGATTATTGAAAGTTCGTTCAAAACCAATAACCCCGCCCTTCTCCCCTTTCTTGTCTTGTTGTTAAAATGAGCCCTGTTTTCCGTATCCTTTTCTTTTTTGTATATTTGCACGTTATACTTGTCTGAAACCTCTCCCTTTGAAACAGGAGAACCAGGCAATACAATTCTTGATACTGTAATTTTACATGATGTGTTGAAATTAACATGTTATGAATTAAATTGATTATGCTCTTCTCTCAACTGATAGGTCAACACGATATAAAAGACAGGTTCAGGCGTACGGTAACCGAGCAGCGGATACCTCACGCACAGCTCCTTGTGGGGGCGGAGGGAATTGGGAAACTCGGGCTTGCCATTGCCTATGCACAATACATAAGTTGCGAAAACCGTTCCGAAACAGACTCTTGCGGTGTTTGCCCCTCGTGTGTCAAGTATTCGAAACTGGTTCATCCCGACCTGCATTTCGTTTTCCCCATTATCAAGCCGGGTAATTCCAATAGCGCCGTATGCGATAATTTTATCCATGATTTTCGCAAAATGCTAATCCAAAGCCCGTATTTCAGCCTGAATGACTGGTATGCACAAATTTCGGGCGATGCCAAGCAGGGTTTGATTTATTCGAACGAAAGCGAGGAAATCTTGCGTAAACTGAGCCTCAAAACCTATGAGTCGGAATACAAGGTTATGATTATCTGGCTCCCGGAGAAAATGCACCCTACCTGTGCCAACAAATTGTTGAAGATACTCGAAGAGCCGCCCGAAAAAACAGTTTTCCTGCTCGTGTCGAACGAGCCCGACCAGCTCCTGACCACCATCCTTTCACGTACGCAACAGGTTCGCGTGCCGCGTTTGGGTACCGGTGAAATTGTGGACATGCTCATGAAAAACGGCAAGTACGAAATTACAACCCTGGATGCGGAGAATATTGCCCGGATTGCCAACGGAAGCTACCTGAAGGCATTGGAAGAGTTAAACGGGAATGACGAAAACAAGCTCAATTTCGACAGGTTTGTAACGGTCATGCGCCTGGCTTGGAATGTGGGAAACAAAAAAGACCATGCTTCCTTGAAAACCTTGCGCAAATGGGCCGACGACATGGCTCCGGCTTCCGTGGGACGCGAGCGGCAAAAGAACTTCCTGGGTTATGCGCAGCGTATGACCCGCGAAAATTTTATACGGAACGTTCAACAGCCCGAACTGAATTACCTTACGGCCACGGAATCGGAATTTTCCCGCCGTTTTTCGCCGTTTATCAACGAACGGAACGTGGAAGACCTCATGGCGGAATTTGCATTGGCCGAACGGCATATCGAACAGAATGTAAACGCAAAAATGGTTTTTTTTGATTTGACATTGAAGATAATCATGTTGCTGAAAAGGTGAAGCCCCTAACTTCCCGAAGGGGAAGGATATTAGTATCGTTTCCTGATTTTAGAAATGAAATAATGCGAGATAGGGGGTAAACAACGCGAAGTAAAAATAGTTTTAATGGAATAATCTGAAGCAAACGGCAAAAATATACGACTGTAAAAAAATGACAAACATTCCTTTTCCCTCTTTTTATTCCCCTTCTCCAGGGGATAAGGGCAAATTCCCAGCAGGGGGTTAAGGACAACAATAAAAACAATGGATTACAAACTTGATATCGGCGGTTGCCGAATGAATAGAAAGGGTTGCAACCGCAATTCCACCCAAAAACTCAGCACATTCGACTGGATGTGCGATTTGCCTGAAACACAAAAAGATACAGACTTCGTTGAAGTCCAGTTCAAAAACACACGCAAGGGCTATTTCCTGAACAGTACAAAAATCCCACTCGAAAAAGGCGATGTGGTGGCTGTGGAAGCTTCACCCGGGCACGACATTGGCGAAGTCACCCTGCTGGGCAGGCTGGTGCTGCTGCAAATGAAAAAAAACAATGTCAACCCTGAAAAAGTCGAAATCAGGCGGGTGTACCGGAAAGCCAAGGAATCGGATATCGAAAAGTTCCAGGAAGCCAAAGCCAGGGAGCAGGAAACCATGATACGGGCCAGGCAGATTGCCGAAAACCTCAAGCTGAACATGAAAATCGGCGATGTCGAGTTCCAGGGCGATGGAAACAAGGCCATCTTCTATTACATTGCCGACGAGCGTGTCGATTTCCGCCAGCTTATCAAGGTTTTTGCCGAAACATTCAGGGTGCGTATCGAAATGAAGCAGATTGGTGCACGCCAGGAAGCCGGGCGGATTGGCGGCATCGGGCCTTGTGGGCGTGAATTGTGCTGCTCGGGTTGGATTTCGAGTTTCAATTCGGTGTCGACAAGCGCGGCACGCTACCAGGATATTTCGCTGAACCCCCAGAAACTGGCCGGACAGTGTGCCAAACTGAAATGCTGCATGAACTTTGAACTCGATTCGTATGTGGATGCGTTGAAGGAGTTCCCATCGAAGGAAGTGCAACTCGAAACCCTCGACAATACCTATTACCATTTCAAAACGGATGTTTTCAAAGGGCTTATTTCTTATTCCACATCACAGAACTTCGGGGCAAATGTTGTTACAATAACGGCAAAACGTGCAAAAGAAGTTATTTCCATGAACAGGAAGGGGCAAAAACCCGATATGCTCGACAATATGGCGGCCAACGATGCGAAAGCAGCACCGGTTGATTATGAAAACGGGGTCGGACAGGATAGCCTTACCCGTTTCGACAAGAAAAAACGCCACAACGGGAAGCCGAATAACAATCGTAAAAACCAGGGTGCGAAAAACGTTCAGCCCGAAAATGGCAGCAAGCAACGCTTCCAAAAACCTGTAAAGAAAAAAGATGGTGGTGAAAAGAAAAGTGAAGCATAATTGGCTCGGCATGGCATTGGTGTCGTTGTTGGCGGTTTCCTGCACGGGCAACGAAGTGTTTTTCCATTACCGGCCTGTGGATGTGGGCGGGTGGAACAAGGATAGTTTGTGCGTTTTCGACATCCCGGTAAATGACACCGCTTCGGCATACGATATGTATGTCAATGTCCGGAACAGGAGTGAATATCCATACCAGAACTTGTGGTTGTTTATGCAGGAAATGCTGCCCGATAGCACCATCCGTACCGATTCCATCGAACTCTATCTGGCCGACCAGCGGGGCAAATGGCTTGGGGCCGGTGTGGGGGCAGTAAAGGAAATGCCCGTGTTATACCGCCGGAATTTCCATTTCCACCAGAAAGGGACATACCACTACCGGATCGGGCACGGGATGCGCGACAGCCTGCTCAAGGGGGTCAACGATATCGGCATGAAGGTGGAAAAGGCACGGGATGTCAAATAGTTATTGTTTTTTTGAATTGAATCAATTAGTAAAATAAAGTGGGTAAGAATAAGTTGGCCAAGTTCGCCGAAATGGAGCAGTTTCCGCATGTTTTCCAGGTATCCTCGCATACCGTACGCGAAGGTGTGGCATTCGATATGAAAGGCAGGTGGAATGAATTGTATTTTAAAAATGACCATCCCATAGTGCTCGAATTGGGCTGCGGGAAAGGGGAGTACACCGTGGGGCTGGGCGAAATGTATCCCGAGAAGAATTTTATCGGGGTCGACATAAAGGGTGCCAGGCTTTGGACCGGGGCGCGCCGCTCGCTCGAAAAAGGCATGGCGAATGTGGCTTTCCTGCGTACGAACATTGAAATGATCCATCATTTTTTTGCCGGAAACGAAGTCAGTGAAATCTGGCTTACCTTTCCCGACCCGCAAATGAAAAAAGTGACAAAAAGGCTCACGGCCACAAATTTCATGAAATCGTACCAGCAGTTTGTGAAGCCGGGTGGGAAAATCCACCTCAAAACCGACAGTAATTTCATGTTTACATACACCTGCGAAATGGTGAAGGAAAACGGGTATCCCGTGGTTTTTTCGAATGCCGACTTGTACAGCTCGGGTCTCGACGACAGTATTTTGAGTATTAAAACATATTACGAACAACAATGGCTCGAACGGGGAATGACGATAAAGTACATCCAGTTCCTGCTTGAGCCGCGGACAACTTTTATTGAACCTGATGTTGACATTGAACACGATAGCTATCGAAGCTTTGGTCGTAGCAAGCAGCATGTGTAGGTCGCTTAGTCTGGAATAAATAATTATTGAACATGGAATTAAATGAAAAAATAATCAGGGACGCGTTGATTCATGTACGCTATCCCGGAACCGGAAAAGATATTGTTACAACCGGTATATTGCAGGATGATATCCGTATTGAGGGAAGTAAAATCAGTTTTTCGCTCTATTTCGAAAAACCAAACGACCCGTTTGCCAAATCGGTGGTGAAGGCGGCCGAGCAGGCAGTCCTCACATATGTAAGCCCCGATGTGGAAATCAAGGACAATATTCGTGTCATTACGAAGGAAGTCCCCAAGCCAAAGGTTTCGCCGCTTTTGCCCGGGGTGAAAAATATCATTGCCGTTTCGTCGGGAAAAGGCGGGGTGGGGAAATCGACTGTTTCATCGAACCTCGCCATTGCCCTGGCCGCAGCCGGCTACAAGGTTGGCCTGCTCGAAGCCGATATCCATGGGCCTTCCATACCAAAAATGTTTGGCGTGGAGGCAGCCCAGCCCGAAGTAATAGAAACCGAAGGACGTCACATTATCCAGCCGATTGAAAAATATGGCGTGAAAATATTATCAATTGGATTTTTTGTGAGTGCCGAGCAGGCTTTGGTGTGGCGTGGCGTTGTGGCCGGGAATGCCCTTAAACAGTTAATCGCGGATGCCGATTGGGGCGAACTCGATTATTTTGTCATGGACTTGCCGCCGGGGACAGGGGATATTCATTTGACATTGGTCCAAACACTGGGAATCACCGGGGTGATTGTGGTCACCACCCCGCAGGAAGTCGCTTTGGCCGATGCACGCAAGGGAATCAGCATGTTCACGGGCGAAAAAGTGAACGTGCCGGTGCTTGGCTTGATTGAAAACATGGCCTGGTTTACGCCGGCCGAATTGCCGGGAAACAAGTATTATATTTTTGGAAAAGAAGGCGGAAAACGCCTGGCCGAAGAACTGGACGTGCCGCTCCTGGGTCAGATCCCGCTTGTGCAGAGTATCCGCGAATGCGGCGATGCGGGTCGCCCCATTGCCGCCGACCACGATAGTGTCAGCGCACATGCCTTTGCCGATCTGGCAACCAGGGTGGTTGAACAAGTGGATTTCCGGAACAGTTCGATGGACCCCACAAAAGCTGTTGAAGTCCATTCTTGAAGAGGCAGGGACTGGACGGATTGTTATGAGGATTAAATGGTTGTTTGCAAAGTGGTCTAACACTTTTCTCTTTTCGAGCATTGGGAATGGACACTTTGCTAATAATCATATGGATTATTAGCCATTGGCATTTTTGTTTAAGTGTTTCCTGATTGTGTGGGTAGTTGATTTTTTTTTGCTGCCCGGGTGAATTAATATGCATGAATACAGCATGTTGTGGTTTTTGTATTGTGTCTTGTAATTATTTGTAATGGATTCAATATGTGTTTAAATTACAGATGAATAAAAATAATATTAACTTTGACCCCTTGCTTTATCTGGAGTTTACCGTACTATAGAAATTTTATCTTATCAAGTAAAACCTACGGGTGCATGAGAAGATTTTTATTGGCCTTTTTCTTGATTTTGTCTGTGAATTGTGTTTTTTCGGAAACTAAAGGTTTCTCGAAATGGTCCATCACGGCTGAATATGGTTACAATAAATTCGATGGGGACATTAACCAGAACTTGACGAATGTAATACCCGCTTCAATCCGAGATATAACCTATGGTGGAATGCTCGAATACGCATTGACAAAAATGCCAATGGCTAATAA
>DATGXD010000208.1:0-4285 GCA_035299105.1 Paludibacter sp.
GCCGGCGGGCAGAATGTGAACAAGGTGGAAACCGGCGTGCGGCTCCATTACAAGTTCCTGAACCCGGTGACAAACCAACAGGATGAAATTGTGATTGAAAACACCGAAAGCCGTTCGCAGTTTGGAAACAAGGACAACGCCATTCGCTTGCTGAAATCGCAACTCTACGAGCTGGAACTGGAGAAACGCCGCGCTGCCACAGCCGCCGTGGAAGCCGGTAAAAAGAAAATAGAGTGGGGTTCGCAAATCCGCAGCTACGTGTTCGACGACCGCCGCGTGAAAGACCACCGCACCAACTACCAGACTTCGAACGTGGGTGCCGTGATGGATGGCGATATCGATGCCTTTATCAAAGCCTATTTGATGGAGTTCCCCGATTAACGGGAAGTCCGGAATAAGGAACCTTGTATGGAAGCGGATCGTGCTTGGCCCAACGGCTGAACACGGTCCGTTTCCCTTTTAGATTAGAACCCTCATTTTGGAATAATTCTCGCGGAATTCCTTCGGGGTGATTTGTTTGCGCTTCTTGAAAATGCGGTTGAAGTTGGACAAGTTGTTGAAGCCGCATTCGAAACTGATTTCGGCAATGGTCTTGGTAGTGTCGACGAGGTAGCGTGAAGCGATTCCCAACCGGAGGTCGTTCAGGTATTCGATGTAATTTTTGCCCGTGCGTTTTTTCATAAACCTGCTGAACGAGACTTGCGACATGTTCACATGGTTTGCCACATCTTCCAAATGGATTTCCTTTTGGTAATTGGCATTCAGGTAATTAATCACCTTCTGAACCCTGCGGCTGTCGGAAGAGTCATCCTGCTTGTTGAACGTGCTGCTGCAAAGAATCCGGGAATTCGCATCCACCGAGAGTTCGTACAGTATCGACAACAACTCCAGCACCGAATAAAACCCGTTTCGAGTTTTATCCAACGAATCAAGCCTGCCTTTTACACTCCTGATAACCGGTTGCGAAAACACAATCCCCTTTTTGGCATTTTCCAACATCACCGCCACCGAGCGGAATTGCTTTTTGTTCAAAAGACTTTCCAGAAACAAGTCCTTGTGAAACTGGATGGTTATCTCGTGGATTTCACCCGATTCACAATGGTGGTTCATCCAGGCATGTTCGAGGTTCCCGTTGCCAATCAGGCACAGCTCCAAGTCGGTTATTTCCTCAATAGAATCGCCCACAACCCGTTGAGCCCCCCTTGCATTTTCAATAAAATTAAGCTCGTATTCGGGATGGATGTGGACAGGATACGAAAACTCTGTTTTGGTACGGTTGATAATGATAAAACAATCCTCGGCGGATAGTGGCGTTATCTCCTGGAAAACATTCGTTAGTTGCATAGGTATCATGATTCTTTCAGGCTACAATTTTACAAAATTTTATTTAACCAACAATATGTTACCAACCAATCATACGAATATTCGTAAAGAATGGTTATTTTTTCGCCTGTTTATTTTGCCGGCGAATAGCAGAGCGGCTGGCTTTCCCCCAATTTTTCAGCACATTATCATCCCAATTTCCAGTGGAAGATGCACGGGGTAGCAGCATGGAGCAGGTTTCATCCTTATCGGAAACCGACCATGCAATCCAACTTAGCTTCCGGCGGGTCATCCAGTTGACAAAGATATCCCATTCGGCAGTATCCAACGGTCCATCGCCCGAGGCTTCCATGCCCGCACATTCGGACACAAAAACGGGAATTCCCTTGTCCATGGCATCGTCGGTACGGTCGCGGAGCCATTTCTTATGTGTCCCGGCGTAGAAGTGCATGGTGTACATGACATTGCCTGCGTCCTTAATAGGGTCGGCAGCTACCTTATCCAAATCCTGGTCCCAGTGGGGATTACCTACCAGTATGATATTGTCCGAATCTATTGCACGAATAGTTTTTATAATTTCTTCGGCATATGATTTCACTTCGGGCCATTCGCAATCAACGGGTTCGTTCCAGATTTCGTAAATCACATGGGGGTATTTGCCGTATTTGGTTGCCATCCCGGCGAAGAAGGTCCTGGCATAAGGCAAATGGTTTTTGTGCGCATGGAAGTCGATAATGACGTATATGCCATTTTCGATGGCCGCCTCGATAACCGGCGCCATGCATTGCAGGGCAAACTGGGGATTCTCGCGGTAGTTGTCCTCAATTTCGAGACCCATGGCAGCACGGATGACATTGCAATTCCAGTCGGTAGCAAGCCATTTCACGGCGCTCTTGTTGTAGAATCGCGGCCAGAGGTTGTGCCAGCCCAAACTTACACCATGCAGGGCAACGGGTTCGCCGCGTTGGTTTGACAACTGCGTTCCGATAACCTGCAACTTTCCATTGACAGCTACGGGAGTGCTTTCATGTGCTGAAAGTGAAGGTAAAGCACTAACAAAGAGCACAAACAAGAGGAATGATTTTATGATTCTCATAAGGGTTAGTATCCAATTTATTCGTTTATACGGGCAATCAGCTCCAGGCACATGCGGCCGTTATGGTACGGGCATTTCCAGAAACCGGCCTTGTCGTTTTTCCGGTCAGGGGCTCCATCGCTGGCGACTGACCAGAACCATTCGCCATTTTCGGAATCGATGATGTGTTTTTGAATAAAATCCCAGCATTTCAGCACTTCCCCAAGGTAAAAAGCATTTCCGGTTAGCTGGTAAATGTTGTAATACCCGACCATAGCCTCGGCCTGGGGCCACCAGTCGCAGTTCGTATCCAAATGATTGTCGGCGCAGTTCCTTTCATTCATCAAGCCTCCATCATCCCGAAGGCCTTCGGAAGCAGCCATGGCCAACCTGACACAAGCTTCCTTCACGCGTTGGTACAATGGGGCGTTGCCTAGCACGCGGGCCGCTTCGTCGAGCAGCCAGGAGGTTTCAATATCGTGGCCGTAGGAATGAATTGCCGATTTGCAAGTCCAGCCTTCATCAAAAAACAAGTCGAGATGCCCGGTTTCGTTGTTGATAATCCGGTCCAGGAACAGTTCCACCAGGTTTTTCAACTGGCTTTCGAGCAAGGGGTGCTTCCACACCCGGTACAAATTGGTATACGCTTCCAGTATGTGGAGGTGTGTGTTCATTGTTTTTTTCTCGTTGGCATCTTTTTCGCTCAGGCGGAGATCCTCGAGCAAGTGCCAATCGCGGCTGTATGCTTCGAGATAACCATTCTTCTCCTTGTCGAAACTATGTTTCTCGATCAGGAAAAACAAATCGATAGACTTGTACAACGCATTTTCATCGCCCGAGGCACGATAATACTCCACCAGTGCGTACACGAAAAACGCTTGGCTGTAAATCTGCTTCTTGGTGTCGCCCGGAGTGCCATCGGCATTCAACAGCCAATAAGTGCCGCCATTCGACCCATCAAAGAAATGTGTAAAAACATAATCCTTGGCCCTTGTGGCCATGGCCAAGTATTCTGCCGACTTCAAATGAAGCGCAGCCGACGAGAATGTCCACAAAATACGAGCATTCAGGATCCCGCCTTTGGGTGCATCGGGTACCAACTGGTTTTCGCCGGTCATTTGCCCATGGAAACCGCAGTTTTGATTATCCAGCATTTTCGTCATCCAGAAAGGCAGAATATTCCGGGTCAGTTCATCCCGGACTTGCTGTTTGAGTTGTAATAAATTGTATTGCATAGTACCTAACCCCTCCCTCGCCAGGAGGTAAACCCTAAAGGGGAATAAAAAATTGTATTATTAATTGTTGACTTCAAAACTTATTCCCTTTAATTCCTCCGAATTGGGACCAATCAATACTTCGAATTCGCCTGCTTCGATGGTTTTTTCGAGATTCAGGTTGTAGTATTCGAGCTTATCGGGCGTGATAGTGAATTTCACTGTTTTCGTTTGGCCGGGCTGAAGGCTCACACGCGCAAAGTCTTTCAACTCCTTGACCGGCCGTGTGGCGGTGCTTACTTTGTCGCTGATGTAAAGTTGCACCACTTCCTCACCCGCTTTTTTCCCGGTATTGGTAACTTGCACCGATACATTCACCGCCCCCGCCTGGCTTACTTGCTTTTTATCAACAGCCAGGTTTTTGTATTCGAACCGGCTGTACGACAAGCCAAAACCAAACGGGTAAAGCGGTTTGCTGGTGGTTTCCCCCCCGACGTATTCACGCATCCGCGACGGTTTCCGGCTGTAGTAACAAGGTAATTGCCCTACCGATTTCGGGATGGTAACGGATAATTTGCCCGATGGGTTCACTTTGCCAAAAAGCACATCGGCAATGGCTGTTCCACCCTCCTGCCCCGGGTAAAACACCTGGATGATAGCAGGCACATTTTGG
>DATGXD010000209.1:0-14326 GCA_035299105.1 Paludibacter sp.
GAATACCACAAATGGACTTTCAATGCCAAGACATTCACCCCCATATCGGCCAACAACAAACTCGTGTTCATGAGCCGGGTAATGTTCTCGTATTTGGGCGACTACAACAAGAATGCCCGCTCACCTTACGAGACATTCGTAATGGGTGGCGACGGCATGTCGAGCTGGACAAGCTATGGAACCGACTATATCGCCATGCGCGGTTACACCAGTGGTTCAATCACCCCATACGATTCGAAGATCGGCACCAACATGGGCTATTTGTACGACAAGTTCACCATGGAACTGCGTTACCCGCTTTCACTCGAACAATCGGCCACAATCTACGCCTTGACTTTTGTTGAAGCAGGTAACTGTTTCAACAAAATATCGCAATATAACCCGTTCAATTTGAAACGCTCTGCGGGCGTGGGTGTCCGCATCTTCCTGCCCATGTTCGGGATGATGGGAATTGACTGGGGATATGGATTTGACAAGGACAGCAGCGGGAAAACGGGCGGAAGCCAGTTCCACTTCGTGCTTGGGCAGGAGCTATAACCTGACAATGCATTGAAGCGTGGTATAATCCGTGCAGGCTATATTTCTGGCAAAGATTTTGTAATGCCTGACTGCATAATCAACTACTTGAGAACAACTTATAAATAAAAAAAACATGAAAAAGCAACTCATCACATTTTTCCTGCTTATTGCGTTGGCGGTTGGTGCAAGCGCCCAGAAATTTGCCATGGTCGATATGGAATACATCATGAAAAACATACCATCGTACGAAACTGCCAACGACCAGCTGAACCAGATTTCGAAAAAATGGCAATCGGAAGTTGACGCCCAGATGCAGGAAGTGCAGAAGATGTACAAAAATTACCAAACCGAACTTGTATTCCTTTCGGACGACATGAAAGTGAAACGGGAAGAGGAAATTGTAAAGAAGGAAAAAGACGTGCAGGAATTGAAACGCAGCTATTTCGGCCCCGAAGGGCAATTGTTCAAAAAACGCCAAAGCCTAATGAAACCCATCCAGGATGAAGTTTACACCGCCATACAGGAAGTCAGCAAGGAAAAGGAACTGGAACTGGTATTTGACAAAAGTTCGGCCATGAGTGTGATTTTCACTTCGCCTAAAATCGACATTAGCGATATAGTCCTGAAAAAATTGGGTTATTCAAAATAAATCATTAAATTTGCATTCCTCAGAAAAATAAACAAATAAAAAAAATAATTGACATGTTAATCAGAAAAATTGCTTTCGTACTGTTGTGCGCCCTACCTATCGGTTTAATGGCCCAGGATGCCAAATTAGGACACGTGAATTCGCAGGAAATCCTTACCTTGATGCCTGAACGTGCCACTATCGAAAAAACTATCAACGACCTGCAAACCCAATGGGAAGGAGAATTGGTGAAAATGCGTGAAGAATACAACTCGAAGATAAAGGAGTATCAGGAAAAACAAGCTACCATGCCTGAAAGTATCAAGCAAGCCCGCCAAAGTGAAATAGCCGACTCGGAACAACGTATCACCACTTTCCAACAGCAAGCTTATACCGACCTGCAAAAGAAACAACAGGAATTATTTGCACCCGTTATCGAAAAAGTAAAAAAAGCCATCAGCGATGTGGGAGCAGAAAACAACTACATGTACATATTTGACTTAAGCACCCAGAGCATTGTTTACCAATCGCCAAAATCAAACGATGTTACTCCTTTAGTTAAGAAAAAACTTGGATTAAAGTAATTTGACCGGTGCTGCACAAACAAAAAAACTACCTTGGAATCTCCAAGGTAGTTTTTTGTTTTTCAAGGCAGGCCTCAATACACCAGCCCCCCCGCCCCTTTCCTCACAATCTCGGGTTCATCAACAGTGCAGTCCACAATGGTGGAATGCTGGAGTCCCCCGAAGCCCCCATCAATCACCATGGATACATGCGACCCAAATTTTTCTTCAATCAGCTCGGGGTCGGTATAATACTCGGTGCTGGTTTCGTCGGTAAAGATAGAACTGGTCATCATGGGGTTGCCCAATTCACGCACAATGTCCATGGCTATGGAATTTGCCGGCATCCGGATTCCAACCGTTTTCTTGTTTTTAAACAGCTTGGGGAGTTTGCTGCTCCCGTTCAGGATAAAAGTGAACGGACCGGGGAGGTTTTTCTTAATCAATTTAAACGCCTGGTCGTCTAATTTGGCATATTCACTAATCTGGCTAATTTCGCTGCATATAAACGACAGGTTGGCCCTTCTGATATCGTGGTTTTTCAGCCTTGCAATAAATTCCACGCCTGCACTATTAAATATACTGCAACCAAACGCGTATACCGTGTCGGTGGGGAAAATAACAATTCCGCCATTGCGCAACACTTCGGCAATATGCCGTACCTGAACCGGATTCGGGTTGTTTTCGTAAAGTTTCAGTAACACGTCCAGATTTATTAGTCCGATAGATTAACAAGCCTATCGGTTAATTGTTGCACAAAAATACAAAAAATCCTGTAAAACAAGTTTCACAGGATTTTGAGCAAGATGTGGCTTATCTTTTTTTGCCCGGATCAAAAGGCATCGATAATGGCTTTGAAATCGGCCACTTTCAACGAAGCGCCGCCGATAAGACCGCCATCGATATCGGGTTGTGCGAACAATTCGGGTGCGTTTTTAGCATTGCAGCTACCACCATACAGGATAGAAGTGTTGTCGGCAATCTCCTGTCCGAATTTTGCAGCTATGACAGAACGGATAAAGGCAAGCATATCCTGGGCTTGTTCTGTAGACGCAGTTACACCGGTTCCGATAGCCCAGATGGGTTCGTAGGCAATCACGATTTTTTTGAAATCATCAGCACTCAGGTTGAACACTGTTTCGTCCAATTGATTTTTCACGAAAGCATTTTGCTCGTTGGCGTTACGTACATCCAACGCTTCACCGCAGCAGTAGATAGGCGTCAAGCCATTAGCCAATGCCAATGCCACTTTATCATTCAGGATGGCACTTGTTTCGTTGTAATACTCGCGACGCTCCGAGTGGCCAAGGATTACGTATTCAGCGCCGGTAGATTTTACCATGGAAGCACTAACTTCGCCGGTATAAGCACCAGATTCTTTATTGGCACAGTTTTGGGCAGCCACACCAATCACTTTTGTGTCGACCGCTGCGACTACGCTTGCCAGGTGGATAAACGGAGTCCCGATTACCACATCACAATTCAGTTTTGCACCAGCCAGGGCTTCGTTCAATTCGGTTGCTAAAGCCAACCCTTCTTGCAGGGTTTTGTTCATTTTCCAGTTTCCTGCAACAATGTTTTTTCTCATTTTTTTACAATTTATATAGTTTGAAATTAATAGTATCGATTTTTAGAAAGTTCATTCAAAGTCCCGCCAGTTCCATTTCCCCATTATCGTGCCGTTTTTAACCAGCACCACTCCGGGATTTGCACGAATGATGGTTTTCAGTGTGGTTGGATCGGTCTTGCAAAACGGATATGTCACCCCCGTTTTTTGCCTGAACGCTTCCACTTGCCGGTCGGACGATGCCGTGAGCGCAATAAAGTCCGCACCGACCTGCCGTGCTTTCTTATAAAGGTTTTCAGCTCTTGCGGCTCCTTTTTCCGATGCCTTGTCGAGGTCGTACATAATCAGCAGGTAGGTATAGCCCGGATTATACAACACCCGCTCGGTGATGTCTTCGAAAGCGCTGTCAACGATTGAAAAATCATGTATGGGGGCTTTGTACCCTTCTTTCAGCAATATGGTTTTTTGGTCTACAAATTTCCAGGCCGAATCGCCTTTGGGGTAATTCTCGAGGGTGAACTCTTTTTGCACCCCGTTTTTCTCGTAGATAAAAGTGGTCAGGTACTCATCGGTGGCAGCCGTATCGGGCACAACCATGGCTTCGGGGATATTCACGCCGACCTTATAAGGCAGGAAATCAATCAACGGCAAATGCTGGTAACAGTAGGCCGACAATCCCAATCCCATGGCCACGACAACGGCAAGCAGCACGAATTGCTTCCGGCAAGCAAAAAAGGGATTAATCCGGGGATATAAGATTAGCAGGAAAAATGCAAGCGCAATGAAGAACAGGTTCTTAAAGAATGTAGCCCAATTGCTGATAATGAGCGCATCGCCAAAACACCCGCAATCGGAAACCGGATTTTTAACAGCAATATAAAAGGTAAGCGGTGTCATGACCAGCATGAACAAGAATGCGCCCAGGGTTGCATACCTCAATTGCAAGCGCAACACCAGTGCAAGGCCTATGGTCAGTTCGAGGGTTGAGAGCAGGATGGCAAGCGGGAACGAAAACGGCGTGAGAATGGAAAAGATGCCACCAAAAGCATTGAAATAATCGTCGAACTTGTAAGTGGAACCCAGCGGGTCGATGGCTTTTACGAATCCGGAAAAAATAAAGACCGCGCCCAAAAGGAAGCAAGCAAGAAAAACTGCTATCCCTAAAGACCTGCTCCCCGCCCCCCTAAAGGGAGAGTTGTTGTTACTTTCGTGTGGCATTTTTGTTTTCTTTATACATATTGCTTATAAACATCCTTTTTGACAATTAACCCCGTTTCCGTACCCTTTAGGGGGCAGGAGCCTCCCCTATCTTTATCAGACCGAACACCGCATAATTTATCATATCGAAATAATTGGCATCCACGCCTTCGGAAATCAGGGTTTTCCCGGCGTTGTCCTCAATTTGTTTGGTGCGGTAAATCTTCATCAGGATAAGGTCGGTGTACGATTCCATGCGCATGGTGCGCCAGGCCTCGTCGTAATCGTGGTTTTTGTCCATCATCAGCCTTTTGGCTTCGCCCATGTACTTGTTGTAAAGTTCCATCCCACGATTGTAGTCCAGGTCGTCGGTTTCCGAAAATCCAAGTTCGAGCTGAATCAGACCAATAATGCCGTAATTGACAATGGCGATAAGTTCCGAACGGATACCTTCGTCCACTTTCGAAACACCCTTGGTTTCGATGCTGCGGATACGGTTGGCCTTGATAAAAATCTGGTCGGTGACCGATTGCGGGCGCAGGATACGCCACGAGCAACCATAATCTTTCATTTTCTTACTAAAAATATCGCGGCAAATATCGGCAACTTCATCGAATTGCTGGGCTGTATGGGTCATAATGGCAAGCTTGTTTTTTGAGCTGCAAAGGTACGTTTTTTTGTTCAAAAGGCAAAGGTATTGATTAGGGGATATGGTGAAGAGATGTGGTGAAAAGATGGGACGAAGGGATGATTGGCAACAAAACAAGAGCGGCCGGATTCCTCGCGAATATTCAAAAAACCACATTCCAATTTTAACTCCAAATGAATGGCAATAAACAAATTTGCATTTCCTTACGTTTGATTAGAAAATCTAAAAAGTGTTTCATTTTCATATCCATTTTACTAAATTCATTATATTTGTACCGCAGACCAAAAGAAAAAAAATATGAAAAAGTTTATCTTCGCATCATTTATTCTATTTGCGGCCGGGACCTATTCCGTTGGCCAGCAACTGGGAAATGCAACTTATTACAGCCATAAACTTACCGGCCGGCACACTTCGGACGGGACACGCTACCACCCCGACAGCCTGACATGCGCGCACCGCACCTACCCGCTCGGCACGCTGCTATTGGTACGGAATCCGAAGAACAACAAGGAGGTGGTGGTGAAAGTAACCGACCGTGGTCCTTTCCATAAACGCCTGATGATAGACCTGTCGTATTCGGCAGCCAAAACACTGGATATCATCAGGCAAGGAATTGCCTTGGTGGAAGTAAACCAGTTCAATTTCCTGCCCCAGGCGCTTTCGCTGCTTCCTATCCCGCAGTCGGTGCTGAGAGTGGAACAAAAATACATGGGCGACTTAACCAGCCAGTTCCAAAAACCGCAAGCAAAAAAATAGTTCCCAGGAAGGGTATTCCAAAAGCCGGGCTGAATTCATTTTCAGCCCGGCTTTTATTTTTATTTCACTAGTTTATCCTTCTTATCGTTGATTTTTGAACTTTCTAAATAATTCCCTTTGAAGTCAAAATTAATTTCTTTACATTTGAACCACTAAAATCCATAATACCAACCACTCTACCAAAGCTGCAATTATTAGAACAATAAAGCCTGATTAACAGGTATTTAAATTAGGATACTATCAATATTTTCACAAAAAACCATAATGCCATTTCACGGGAGCGTAGAACAAAGGGTTACTTTTTAAGTAAAACCAAAACATCATAATTTAAGATAAAAAACATGAAAAAAAAGGTATTATTGTCCGCTTTACTCTTTCAATTTACATTGAATATGAATTTTGTTTCAGGCCAGCAGGCTTATCAGAATGGCTGGAACTCATTTTTACAAAATGACAGAGCCGAGGCTCGAAAGTATTTTACACAGGCAATTTCGGATCCGAATACCGGCCCGGAAGCATTGCTTAGCATGAGCCTACTTGATTGGAACGAAAACAAATTGGATGCAGCATTTGACAATTTCAAGAAATTCTACGAAGTTTCGGACAATCCTTACCCATACCTCTACGCTGTGAGTGCACTCCCGTATGTATTCCAATCCGAAATCCTGTCGCCGGCAAAACTTGCATTTTTCGAAAAAATAGTGGCCGATCCTAAAATGAACGGCACCTTGAAAGCTATGCTTTATGAGCGCTTGGGAACCCATTACGAAAAATTGAACGAGCGGGAAAAAATGGCCGAAATGTATTCGAGGATGGGCGCTATACAAAACTGGCAAGTACTGGGAAGTTTCGACAATACATCAGGCAGCGGTTTTTCGAAAGATTGGGGTGCAGTGGCAAAAGCACATGAAACCGACATATTTAAAAACAAAGTGAATGCCGATGTCACTTGGTATTCACCCGTTTACAACAATGAAAACAACTGGTTTCATTTTGATTACTATTTTAATCTGAACAATGCCATTATGTATGCCCAGACTTTTGTCGAAAGCGATACGGAACAGGAGGCCTATCTGCGCGCCGGCACTTCAGGGTCGTTAAAAATTTGGCTAAATGATGCATTGGTTTCGTCGGTTCCAGAAGAACGTAACTGCGACCTGGACATTTACAGCTACAAAATAAAATTAAACAAGGGCATAAACCGCATTCTGGTACAAATCGGACTGAGTGAGATTAACCGAGCCAATTTCCTGGTAAGAATAACAGACGAGAACGCCACGCCGCTCACCAATATCCGAAGCTCGTCGAGCTATGCGGATTATGTCAAATCAACTGAGAAGCCTTCGTGCGAGCAATTACCATTTTTTGCTGAAAAATATTTCATCGAAAAATCGGTTTCCGACAAAAACAATCCGCTGATCCGGCTGCTATTGGCAGAGGCATATTTGCGCAACGACAAATCATACGAAGCAACTAAAATCCTGAAAGGATTTGAATTGGCCAATGGCAGGTCGACACTTGGTTCATACATGCTGTATGAAGCATACATGCGGGCACAAAACCAAACTGACTATGAGAAGGAAATGGAAACAATAAAAAATACTGATCCGAATTCATTCTTCAGCCTCCAGGTAAAATATGATGAAGCCCTGAAATCGAAGAAATATTCCGATGCACAGGATATTTGCAAACAAGTAAAAGACCTTTACGGAGTTTCTGCTTTAACTGACAAATGGGATATAAACCTTGCATCTCTACAAAAACGTTACGATGATGTTATTTCAATGGCCAAAATACTTTATAAAAAGTATCCCTACGATTATGATTACCTAAACTTGAATTATATCATTGCCAAAGAAGTAGAAAAGAAACCTAAAGAAGCGGTACGCATATTAGAATCCTACTGCCAGAAGTACGAAAATTTTAATGCAAGCGACCTGCTTTCAAAAGCATATTTTGAGCAGGGAAATACGAGTAAGGGTCTGGCTATAAAGTACAAACAGCTCGAAGATTCACCTTACGCAACAGGTTATTACGAAAATATAGTTAATGTATTATTTGGCATGCAGCGGTATCCTGAAGCGCTTGCTTTGACCGACAAAGCATTAAAATTAATCCCATTCCTTTCGAACATGTATGCCAACCGTGGCTACATTTACAAAAACATGAATGAAACCGAAAAAGCGAAGGAAAATTTCAGAAAAGCAATTTATTTCAGCCCTACAAGCTACGATTCAAGAACACAACTGCGATTGCTTGAAAACAAAAAAGAAGTGTTCGAACTGTTTCCAAAAAGCAATCTTCAGGAACTGATTGCAAAGGCGCCCACTGCAAAGGAATACCCCGAAGACAATTCCATAATTCTCCTCAACGAATACCAAAACGTGGTATACCCAGAAGGGGCCAAGGAATACCGTTCTGAGCTGGCCATAAAAATCCTGAATAAGTCAGGCATTGAAACATGGAAAGAATACAGCATTGATTACAACGGTTACAATCAAAACCTGATTATAGACAAGGCGGAAGTACTGAAAGCCAACGGCAGCACCGTCAAGGCTGAGACCAACGATGATAACGACGTTGTTTTTACCAACCTGGAAGTAAACGATGTGTTACACCTCGAATACCGTGTACAGGATCTTTCAACAGGAAAGCTGGCTAACCATTTCTTCGACCATTTCCAGTTCCAATACGCAATACCAACCATGGTTTGCCGCTATAGCATGCTGGTACCTGATGACAGGAAATTCAACCAGCTAGTGAATAACGGCAATGTGGAACCTATAGTTACACAAGTTGAAAATATGAAACTTTACAGTTGGGAACTAAAAAACCAACCGGCAATCAAAGACGAACCCCACAGGAGCGCCTTAGTCGATGTGGCACCCACGCTCTATTATAGCAGTATGCCCGACTGGCAGTATGTAAGCGATTGGTACAAAGACTTAGTTACGAGTAAATTCAATTCGGATTATGTTCTGAAGGAAACCTTTGAAAACTTGCTGAAAGGCAAAGAATCATTGTCCGACCTTGAAAAAGCAAAGTTATTTTACAATTACATCCTCGAAAACATCACCTATTCAAGTGTCAGCTTTTTGCAAGGCAATTATATCCCTCAAAAAGCTTCACGCACTATTACCACAAAATTAGGCGATTGCAAAGACCTATCGACATTGTTTGTGGCATTATGCCGCGAAGCGGGAATTAATGCCAACCTGGTTCTTATATCAACACGTAATCGTGGTAATAAAACATTACTGTTGCCAAGTATTGGGTTCAACCATTGCATCGCACAGCTAAACATTGACAAAAAGAAATATTTCCTGGAACTCACCGACAACACCCTGCCTTTTGGCTCGGCATTGAAAGAAGATTTGAATTCAGAAATACTTCCTATTGCAGCCTCAGATGAACCAACCATTAGTAAACTTCAAAGGCTTGATATGCCCGGAAGAACTTTGAACGGATCTGAACGCAACTATAAAATCAGTTTTTCGAATAATGATATGTCCATCGACCGACAATTTGTTTGTTATGGAGCTATGGCTTCGTACCAACGCGGCGACTACAAGAATATTGGTGCCGACGAGCAACTGAAACAAATGACTAAGTCAGTTGCAAAAGAATTTGATGTGGCAACTAAAGTTAGCAACCTGATGTTTACCAACCTCGACAACCTGGCTGACAGCGTGACGGTAAGCTACAAAGTGGATGTAAAAAATGCTGTCCAGGATGTGGCCGGCATGAAAATACTGCGCCTTCCATGGACCGATGTCAATTCGCTGGACATAGTTGCGGCAGAGGATAGAAAATTTCCTTTTGAATATTGGGGTTACCAAACCGAGGACAAAACAACCGAAAGAATGGTCATTGAACTTCAGCAGGGCAGAAAGTTGGCCGAAATTCCCCAAAATTTAAAATTCGAGTGTTCGATAGCTTCATACAGCCTGAAATTTGAAACCAATGTTCCCGGAAAGTTAGTTGTAACACGTCACTTCGAACGTAAAGCCGACCAGATAACACCCCAGGACTATGCCTCATTCCGCGACTTCCTGAATAAGGTTTGTGAGGCAGATAGCAAGCAATATGCTTTTAAATAACCCATTATAAACTCTTCTCTAACCGAACGCGGCTGAATCTTTTGCAGATTCAGCCGCGTTTATTTTATCACATATTTTTCACACATACCGCATTGGGTTAAAACCCAACGCTAAAAAAATCAGTCGTCGCTACGCGACTTGCTGCATCATCTTCAAATCTTCAAATCAACACATACCACATCACCACATTATTTCTCTTTCAACTTCGCAAAATACATGGCAAACGAACGGTACAGGAAGTGACTCCATTTACCGAAAGGCACAATAATCAATGCCCATTGCACCAGCACGGTAAGGTGGAAAACATACAGCCATTTATTCATTTCCAGTATATCGAGGTCGATAAACAAGCGTACCAGAAAAGCTGTGAAACCCATCAGGAACAACCACACCACAAAGAAAATATCCGAAGGTTGCGAATGTTTGCTCACGGCTTTGTCTTTCTTGATTCGGCTCGACACAAAGTCGATAGTTACCACAAAAACAATGGCGCTCATCACATAGCCTAAAATGATTACGAACAAATTTTCAGACGAAAACCAGTCGAGTGCAACGGTGGTAAAGAGCAATGACAGATACCCGATAACCAGAATAAAGTGCTCGAACCAGCGGAACTGATTGTCGTCGCAACCCAAGGCACGTTTTTGTGTGAACATGTGTACGAACAACTCGCCCATACTTTTCACATATTTCATAAACGGTACTTTTACTTTTGGTTTCAGTATGGTAAAATACCACATGCGAGCCACATTAGGCAGCAATATAACCAAACCAACTGTGGCAATGGCGATAGCTTCGAACATATGTCCGAAATGCACCATTTTTTCCAGTTCAAAACCTACCGACGCCACGAACGCCATTACGCCTGCAAAAGTAAGGATAAAAGCAGCCAGGCTTACCGGCAACGATTTATACAACAGCCCTGAAAGGCCGGTCCAGTCGTACTTGGCAGTCAACCAACGGCGAAGCGACATCATCAACTCGCCCGGCTCTGCCTGACGTGGACATTCCGACGAACACTCGCCACAGTAGTAACATTCCCAGGGTTTCAACGAAGCTTTGATTTCGTCTTCCAAACCTAGTGTGGTATAACGGATCATTTCGCGCGGAAACGAGCTGTCGGCAGTGGAAAGGGAACAGGTAGCCGTACAGTTTCCGCAATTGAAACAGGCATTGAAGTCGCCCGACCCATATTTTGATAATTCAGTTGCAAATTTTGGATTTACTCTTGACATATTTTTAGATTTTAAGACCCCCAATCCCCAAATGGGGGCTAAAGAAATGCTTCATACACAAGTTACGATTTATATCGTAGTTGAGTCTTAAAGCCCCCATTTGGGGGTTGGGGGTCTGACTGATTTATTTCACTTTATAATAATAGTACGTTTCCTTCGCGTCCATTCCTGCCGGAACAACCACACCGTAGCGGTTCATGGTCATCAGGTGAAAGGTAACGAGTTCACCGGCAAGTTTGGTGTTAGCTGCAATTTCTGGGATGGTGTTTTTCTCAGCGGTCATGCCGGCAAGGATTTCGCGCCAAACCTGTGGATATTCTTTCATGCCCACTTTGCCTTCCTCTTCCTTTTCTTCAACAACCGCTTCTTTCTCCTTGATAACGACATCTTGCATAAAGCCGTCAATCATCGATTCAATTTCATTGTCGGTATATTGGGCTACTTCAATGGCATTTTCGGGACAAACAGGAGCACAAATTCCACAACCGGTACAAACCGCTTTGTTGACACCCGCCACATGCTTTTCGCCAAACAGCACTTCCTTGATAGCCGTGTAATCACACACATCCGAACATTTTCCGCACCAGGTACATTTATCGGCATCAACCCGGGCAATAATTGGATCAACCATAACTGTTCCACTCTTGAGCAATGCCGTGATTTTAGAAGCTCCTGCTAACGAGGATTGAACGGATTCGCTCACATTCTTTGGTCCCTGACAGGTTCCGCCAATGTACACGCCTTTGATTACTGTTTCTACGGGTTTCAGTTTCGGGTGAATTTCGTTGAAGAATTTATCACGGCCAATAGGAATTTTGAACAGTTCTGAAATGGTCGTTGCATCTTCGCGAGCCACCATGCCCGTTACTAACACCACCAAATCAGCTTCAATTTCCATTTCTTTTTTGGCAGTCAAATAATCTTTCACCTTCACGATAGTTGATTTGCCATCAACCGAAACAACAGGCATTTCTTTTTCTTCGTATTTAAAATACAAGTCGCCCTGTTTTGAAGATTCAGCATACATCAATTCCTGTTTGCCATACGTGCGGATGTCGCGGTACAGATGGTAAGTCTGAATATCCTTGTACTTTTCTTTCAGTTGCAGGGATGTGTGAATAGTCGACGTACAGCACTGGCGCGAACAGTATTTATTATCGCCTTTAGTCTGCCTACTTCCCACGCAATAGATAAATGCCAGGCTTTTGATTTGCTTGCCGTTGTAAACCAATTTGGACGGATTCATTTCCATCAAACGGTTAAGCTCGGGCAAAGTCACCACATTGCTGATAGTTTTGTAGCCAAACTCACCTTCTTTGGGTTGATAGTGGTCGTAACCGGTTGTTACCAGCACCGAACCGGCAACCAACGAAAGTGTTTGTGCTTCTTCGTTCAGATTAAGCGTGGAAGCAAACTTTCCTGTAAAGTCAGTGGCATCTACCAATGCTTCTGCCACCACCACCGGCACATCCGGCAATGCTTCGGGATAATTTTTATAAATGGCTTTGCGCTCCACCAATCCCAGATTAAAATCGTCATGAACGCTCACCGGACATTCTTCCATGGCACGTTTTACCGCTTTCTTATCGGCATTTGGGTTGATATAACGTGGTTTTACCTTGATATCCACCGTGAAATTTCCCAAACTTCCAGATACTTTCTCCACCGTTGCTCCGGTAAAAATGGTAATGTTCGGAAATTTTTTCATTTCGTTGTAAAGAGCCGCCACCACTTCTTTTCCATTCTGGTTGGTTGGGAAAAGCGTTTGTTTCTGCGCAATGCGTCCACCTACGAAAAAGTCTTTTTCAATCAAAAAAACTTCATTGCCCGAACGGGCCAAATCGATAGCCGCTTTCATGCCCGAAACACCTGCACCTATAACCAAAGCTGATTTTTTGACTGACAATTCGATATTTTCCAACGATTCTGAATACGAAACGCGGTTGATACCGGCGCGGATAAGTCCGGCAGCTTTCACGGTTGCTTCGCGTGGACGGTCGCTGTGTGGCCACGAACATTGCTCGCGGATATTTACCTGCACATAGTTCGACGGATTCAAACCCGCACGTGCAGCCACATTTTTGAACGTATGTAAATGCAATTTGGGCGAGCACGAGCAAACCACGATAGCATCCAGATTATTTGCTTGTATGTCAGCGACCATGTCTTTCTGGTTGGAGTCGGCACAGGCAAACATCACATCTTTGGAAACAACCACGTTTTCCTCCTGATGGAACATTTTGCCCAACTCTTCCACATCCACGTAATCGGAAATATTTCCGCCGCAATGACAAATATATACACCTATTCTTTGTTTCATTTTATTAGATTTTAGAACCAAGAGCCAAGATTCAAGACAATTTGCAATGCCTCTCATAAAACTCTTAATCCAATTTTTCCAAAGTATTTAATAAATAATGGATCTCCTTATGATAAAACTTTAAAATCTTTTGTCTTGATTCTTGGTTCTTGGTTCTTGGTTCTTGGCTCTTGATTCTTGAATCTTAGAAAGATATCCCGCAACTTCCGAAGCAGCTGCACCGGCCGACAAGATGGAATCAGGAATATCTTTTGGCCCAGAAGCCGCACCGGCCACATAAACGCCCTCAATACTTGTGAGCGAAGGGCTTATCAATTCGTCGGTTTGTTTTACGAAGTTGAATGCGTCCAGTTCCAGTTTATCGCTTTTGAACATTTCCGGTACATCTTTATTTGGAACCACTCCCACAGAAAGAACTACCACATCGTGTTTGGCTTCTTTTACAATGCCTTTGGTAGTATCTTCGTAACGGAGTATCAGGTCGCCGCTACCGTTTTCATTTTCACGGATTTTGGCCACTTTCCCTTTTACAAAATTCACTCCCATCGATTTTGCTTCCATGAAGAACTCTTCGTAGCCCTTGCCAAATGCACGTATATCCATGTAATAAATGGTGATATCGGCCATTGGCAACGCACCCATCAACAGTTGGGCTTGCTTGATGGAATACATACAGCAAATCTGCGAGCAAATCGGGTTGTTCTCGCAATCGGCACCGCAACCGGAATTCTCAATGGCAGAATCGCGCGAACCTGTACAAAGCACGTAAGCAATATTGTCAGGCACTTTTCC
>DATGXD010000210.1:0-10743 GCA_035299105.1 Paludibacter sp.
CCGAGCTGATGAGCAACGAGCGGGGCGGGAAAGGCATACTGCTGGGCGGCGTGGCTGGGATTTCACCTACCGAAATACTTATCCTCGGAGCCGGGATTACCGGCACGGTGGCGGCACGCACAGCACTGGCCATGGGGGCGCAAGTGAAAGTATTCGACCACGACATCAACAAGTTGCGCAAAATACAGCACTACCTCGGACGGCAGATATTCACCTCGGTGATTCATCCTTCGGTGTTGTTCAAAGCCCTGGCCACAGCCGATGCCGTCATCGGGAACCTCCGGTACATACATGGATCCGAACGGTTTATGGTTTCCGAAGAACTGGTGAAAACCATGAAGCCCGGAGCCATCGTGGTCGACTTGAGTATCGACCAGGGGGGCTGCTTCGAAACCTCGGAATGCCGCACCTTGCAAAACCCTGTTTTCGAAAAACATGGAATCATTCATTACTGTATTCCAAATATCTCGGCCCGCGTGGCCCGCACCTCGTCCATGGCGCTCAGCAATATTTTTGCCCCCATGCTGTTGAAAATAGGGCTTTCAGGGAATACAACTTCGGCCATTTCCGAAAGTGTGGGCTTCAGGCATGGCGCCTACATCTACGAGGGTGTGTTGGTCAACCGCCTGATTGGCAATTACTACGACCTTCCGTCAAGCGATATCTGCCTGTTGCTGGCCAGTTATTGATTTTTGTGTACCATGCCGCAATTTACTATAAATCAGATTCGTTTTCATGACAAAATAATTTAACCCTGCCTGTATCAGGTAGACGCAAAGTTGCCAAGACGCTAAGAGTATCCAAAATCAACTCTCTGCGACTTTATCTCCCGCCGGTTGTGTCGTGGCGATCTTATCGCCCGTCTGCCCACAAGGCAGGATCAAAATTTTGGAATAATACTTTTCGGAATAGAGCCAATATTCTATTCGACAATCCACGCCGGAACAGAAACAAGTGAATTGAGAAAAGATTGGAAATAAAAGTGTAATTTTGCATTTAGTTAACAGGAGTATTGCCGATGACCCAACATATGATTTTATCAGAAGAAGAGCAGATCCAACAGGAATTTGAAGCGCTGCTCGACGATTACCGCCATACGAATCACCGCCAGAAGATTGAAATAATAACAAAAGCATTCAATTTTGCAAAGTCGGCCCACAAAGGGATAAAACGCCGCTCAGGCGAACCGTACATCATGCATCCACTGGCTGTGGCCCGCATTGTTGTCCGCGAGATTGGTCTCGGGTCCACCTCCATTTGCTCGGCCCTGCTGCACGACGTGGTGGAAGACACCGATTACACCGTCGAAGACATCGAAAACCTGTTCGGGCCAAAAATTGCCCAGATTGTCGAGGGGCTTACCAAGATTTCGGGCGGCGTGTTTGCCGAAAAAGCTTCGGAACAAGCCGAAAACTTCCGGAAACTATTGCTCACCATGTCCGAAGACATCCGGGTGATATTGATCAAGATATCGGACCGGCTCCACAACATGCGCACGCTGGGTTCGATGCCTCCCGCCAAGCAATATAAAATTGCCGGCGAAACCCAATACATCTACGCCCCGCTTGCCCACCGCCTCGGGCTTTTCCGCATAAAGACCGAACTCGAAAACCTCAGCTTCAAGTACGACCATCCCGAAACCTACCACCTGATAGAGTCGAAACTGGCCGTGGATGAAGCCAACCGGAACCGGTTTTACGAAGAATTCTCGAAACCCATCAATAAAAAGCTGACCGAAATGGGTTACGAGTTCACGCTCCGCGCCCGCATCAAATCGGTCTATTCCATTTGGAATAAAATGTCGAAACGGAATATCCCTTTCGAGGAAGTGTATGACATACTGGCGCTCCGTATCGTGTTCAAACCCCGCGAAGGAATGAACGAAAGAGACCAATGCTGGATGCTCTACTCGGCCATTACGGCCCTTTACAAACCCCACCCCGAACGCATCCGCGACTGGGTGAGCACACCCAAGGCCAACGGGTACGAGGCCTTGCATGTAACCGTGATGGGGCCGGGCGGAAGATGGGTCGAAGTGCAAATCCGCAGCACGCGCATGAACGATATTGCTGAAAAAGGCCTGGCGGCCCACTGGAAATACAAATCGGGCGAAGCCGATGAATCGGAACTCGACAAATGGCTCAAAACCATCAAGGAACTGCTCGAACACCCCGAACCGAACGCCATCGATTTCATGGATACGTTCAAGCTGAACCTCTTCGCTTCCGAAATTTTTGTTTTCACCCCAAAAGGCGAAATCAAAACCATTGCACAAGGCGCCACAGCGCTCGATTTTGCATACTCTGTCCATTCCGACCTCGGGAACCATTGCATTGGCGCCAAAGTAAACCACAAACTCGTTCCACTCAGCTACAAACTGAACAGTGGCGACCAGGTCGAAATCCTTACTTCGAAAAAGCAAACCCCGCAGAACGAATGGCTCGAATATGTGACCACCGCCAGGGCCAAAAGCAAATTGCGCGCCCTGTTCAAGAAAGAAGATAAAATCCTGATAGCAGAAGGGCAGAAGCTGATTGAGAAGGAATTGCGCGCATTGAACCTGAGCTCGGACAATGAAAATATTGTCCGGATCTTGAATTATTTCAGCATTACCCAGCGGAACGAACTGTTCCTCCAGGCTGGCAAGGGGCTGCTACCGTTATCGGACTTGAACAAGGTTGTGTTCAAGCAGAAAAGCCAGAATGTTTTCACCAAATACCTCAAGATACCTTTCGTAAGTTCAAGCGACACAAAGCAAAACCCCACTGTGGCAATCGACAGCAAGGTAGACCGAAAAAAGCCCCTGAAGTTGAACGAGGAGGGAGCAGGCAAAATCTACAAGATGGCCGAATGTTGCCGTCCAATCCCGGGCGACGATGTGCTGGGTTATGTAGACGATTCGGAAATGGTGATTATCCATAAAAGGCAATGCCCGCTGGCCGTGAAACTGAAAACAAGCTATGGCGAACGGATCATTTCCGCCGAGTGGGCCACGCACAAAGTGCTTTCATTTATCGAAACACTGGAAATCAAGGGCATAGATAAAAAAGGAGTGCTGATTGAAATACTCAAGGTAATTTCCGATGGGTATGGAGTGAATATCAGCAGCATCAATATCGAAACAAACGCGGGAATATTCGTAGGACGTTTCCACATTTACGTACACGACACCGAGGAAATCAACAACTTGTCGCGGAACATTAGCAGAATCAAGGAAGTGAATTCGGTACAACGGGTGCAGGAATAGTTCCAAGCAGGAATAACCGCCCCTGGCTTTGCCCACAACTGTTTGCTACCTGGCAGTTGGTTCGTTTCAAAACCTTCCCCCGACTGCTTGTTGGTTCGGAAGTTTTCTATTCCGACTTTACCCCACCCTTCGACAACCAAAAATCCGGAAAAATGGCCTGCCCCGAAAAATCGGCCTTAAAAAGGAATTCTCCCTTTGCGTGAAGAATAATATTTCCGGAGGCGGCCCAAATATTTGAAGTAAAATTTTGCCAAATAAAAAATTTGTTGTTTCTTTGTGGCATAGTTACATAGACCACTATACTAATATGCCATGATTAAAATTAAAAATCTATCATTCCATTACAAGAAAAGCGCACCGCTGTTCAGTAATTTCGGGCTGGAACTCGAAAACGGGCGCATTGTGGGACTGCTCGGCAAGAACGGCGCCGGCAAGTCAACGCTCCTCAACCTCGTTTCAGGGCTTATCCAGCCCCAAACGGGCGAAATATCGGTCAATGCTTTTACCCCATTCGACCGTAAGCCGGCATTCCTGGCCGATGTGTACATGGTGCAGGAAGAGTTTTCTTTTCCCGGGGTGAGCATCGGCACTTACGTGAAAGCTTTCAGCCCGCTGTATCCATCGTTCGACCATCCGAAGCTGAGAACCATCCTGGAGGAGTTCGAATTGTCGACGGCTTCGAACCTCAACAAGCTTTCGCACGGGCAGCGCAAGAAATTCCTGATTGCCTTCGCGCTGGCTACCAACTGCAAAATGCTGGTCCTCGATGAACCGACCAACGGGCTCGACATCCCGTCGAAAAGCCAATTCCGCAAAATCCTGGTCAGCTCGGTGACCGACGAACAGCTCGTGATTATCTCCACCCACCAGGTGAAGGACATCGACACGATTATCGACAAGGTGGTGGTGATTGACAATGGGAAGATTATCTACCAGGAAGACACGGAGGATATCTCCAGCAAACTTTCGTTCGATGTAGTTAGCAGCCTTTCCGGCCTGGACAATGTGCTTCATGCCGAATCCTGTCCATCGGGCCACCGCATCATTATTCCCGCCAACGGTATTTCGGAGTCGGCCGTTGACATGGAATTGCTTTTCAATGCTATTATTAACCAGAAAATCAAGTTGTGATAATATGAACACAAATCAAGTTTTTAGCTTAAAGCGTTTTTCCCTCCTGGTGAGGAGCGACCTAATGATCAACTACAAAAAGTATTTGCTAACAATTACAGGAGCATTCATTTTGGGATTCGTTTTTCTATATGGCAGCATGCCAAGACTTGTTGTCGGGTCGCAAACGCTTCATTCTTGGGAGATATTCGACGACCAGAGATACATGAATATTTTTATCGCTTCAATCATGGCTCTGGGCGTATGGGTCGGCAGTTCGTTCCCCGGTTTGGGTTCAAAGGTAAAAACCGCCAATTATTTGCTTATCCCATCCTCTACGTTCGAGAAGTTTGCCAGCCAGTTTTTTATCCGCATTGTCTGTGGAACCGCTATTTTCCTTATCCTGTTTTGGATAGACGCCCAGTTGGCACGCAGCGTTTCGGTGATGCAAATGGTGGATGCGAAAACAGACCTGCACTATGCCAACGCTGAAATGGTTATCGAAAAGTTCAACTATGGCATGGTTTTCTTATTCCGGAAAATCCACCAACCGGAAATTATAATTTATTATAAGGCTATCGAATCATGGGGATTGAGCTTCTTTGCCTTTTCAATAGGATTGTACCTGTTTTCCGTGAAGCTGTTTTTCAGGAGAAACGGCTTGGTGAAGACCATAATATCGGTTGTGGCAGTACTCTTGACCATCCTCTTCATCATGACTGTTTTTTCACATGCCTTTTTCCCATACACAAAAGGGTTTTCTGTCACGCTACCCCAGTATGACACGATGCAAGGCATAAACAACATGGAGCTATGGATTTGTAGCATTGGCTTCTTGTCGCCGTTATTCCTGCTACCACTGGGCTATTTCAAACTTAAAGAAAAGCAATTATGAGCATAGATTTTAAATCGACGAAGGGTATCTTTCAGCAAATTGCCGATAACCTTTGTCACCAAATACTGGAGGGCAAGCTGCAGCCCGGTGAGCGTGTACCTTCGGTGCGCGACTTGGCCGTGGAGTTCGAAGTGAACCGCAACACGCTGCTCCGCACCTACTCCATATTGCAGGATGCGGGTGTAATTGAAAACAGGCGCGGCATTGGTTTCTTTGTGGCCGACAAGGCCGTGGAAATTATCCGCGAAAACGAGAAAAAAGAATTCTTTAACAACGAATTACCCGATTTTACCCGCAAGGTGGAGCTACTTAAACTCACCGAGCAGGACTTGTCGGAATTATTGAACCTTATTAAATCAAATTCGAAGCAATGAAAAAAAGCAATATCATCATCATGGCCTTCTCGGTGTTTATCCTGGCCAGTATCCTGGTACTCTTCATTTTTGGGAAAAAACACAATGACGAAGAGAAAATCAACCACATCAGCTGGGATACACAACTGTCGCCGTTCAACGTAATTGTAACGGAAAAAGGAGCCGATGTACACATCGATTATTCGGATACTGCCAGAATTGGTGTCGAGTATCTGGACAAGAAAAAAAACCTCAAGCTCTTTAGCGTAAAAGGCGATACCTTGTTTGTGAAAGGAGGCCTTCGCACCTTTGTAAAATGCCCCAAACTGAACGCTTTAATATGCAAGGGAAGTTTCTGGGTAGGGGTTTCCACATACAACTCTGATACATTGAAAGCAAATATTATGGGAGGAAGAGTGAATTTTTACACAGCCGACAATATCGACGAAGAAAAAGGAATCGGGAAAATTGTAAAGCCTGTGCTTGTTCTACATGCATCCCAGAAGTCAGAAGTGGATATTTACAAATTGCTGACTAAATTAGAGGCAACCATTTCCGATAGTAGTAGTGTAAACAGCAGGCTACTTGTAGAAAATGCCAACGCAAATCTATACAGCAATTCCACTCTCCAACTTTCCCCATCGCCGTCCCAATCCGCCGTAACGCGCGATTCGACAAGCATTTTCAGAATCTATTAACAATCAGTCAAATTCCCTGTACTTCTCGACCAGAGGGGTGCAGGGAATCCCTTTCTCCAGGCAGTTCTGCTTGCACATAAAATCATTAATAAATCCACACTGGCTATATTTGTACTTTGCCATAAAGCACAATATATCAACATATTAACTCACTCTTCACTAAACCAATCCTTTCAAAGCGTTATATTATTTAAATTATTCATTAAATTCGCTAACAACAACTCAATAATATCAAAAAATATCCGTTAATTTACAAACCAAATTCAATACAACAAATTTTGTTCAAACATTCCCTTCAGCTTGGCTGCATAATTGTTACCGGTTTTGTTTGTGCTTGCCAGCCTCGTGAAGTAAAACCACCCTCCACATTTACGGTAAAAACCACCGACTTCGAAGATGCCCTCGAAATCGATGGATTGGTACAGCCCGTCCAGGTTAATACCTTGGTCACGCCCGCCTTCGTCGATGGTGTGGTGGCGTATATCGTGGAAGATGGCACCTACGTGAAAGCCGGCGACACGGTGTGCGTGATAGAGGATAAAAACGTTTCGCAGGAATACGATGACATGCTGGACAGGCTCGAAAATGGCATTGCCGAACTCAACAAAACCAAAGCCGACCTTGATTTGCAGTATTCGATGCTCGAAGCACAGATAAAAAGCAATATTGCAGAAACCGAAATTGCCAACCTCGATTCGCTGCAAATAAACTTTTCGACCCAGGTCCAGGCCCGGATTAAAAAGCTGGAACTGGAGAAAGTGACCATCGAAAGAAACAAGCTCCAGAAAAAACTGAAATCCATGGCAATCATCAACCAATCGGAAATAACGAAGCTGGAACTCAGGAACCAAACCCTGCAAGCACGGATTGACATGGCCAAAGCGCAACTCGACCAGTTGAAGCTGACCGCGCCGAAAAACGGGATTGCCACCCGGGCTATCCATCCCATGACCCGCAAGAAAATGCTTCCCACCGATCCGGTATGGAACCGGATGCCGCTGGTTATCATTCCCGAAACCGATAAAATGAAAGTGCTGATTTCGGCTTCCGAAGGCGATTACAAGCGCATTGAAACAAACGACCCGGTGGAGTACAGCTTCGATGCCATGCCGGGAAACAAAGCCTCAGGCACCATCCAGAAAAAGGCGCCAATCGGCCAGCCGGTGAAAGAAAACTCCAAGGTGAAAATGTTCGAAATAGAGGCATCCATCGACAAGTCGCTCGTAGTTCCAGGCCCCGACCTCACCGCTCGTTGCAAAATAATTTTGAAACACATCAGCGACACCCTTGTCATTCCGCAGATCTGCATTTACGAAGAAGACTCGTTGAAATATGTATATGTACAGAAGTCAAACACTTTTGAGAAACGACAGGTTTTGCTTGGCGAAGAATCGCTGAAAGAAGCGGTAGTGAAAACGGGCTTAAAACCGAAGGAAAAAATTGCCCTCGTAAAACCCGAAGCCACACTGGTAAACGGGGTTAGGATGTTGGCGAAACCTGTCGTGAAAAAGCATCCTACAAAAAATCCAACTACAAAAACAATCTGAAACACACATTCTCTTTCCATGAAAAAACACATTGCCAAAAGCACCATTTATGTGATGTTATGCTCTTTTCTGGTTACTGTTCCGCTTGGTTGCAAAAAGGAGAAAACCAGGGAAGTACCGTTGGGGAAAGTCAAACAAGGGACTTTCTACATCGATATTTACGAAGAAGGCGAGATTGAAGCGATACGCTCGACCAATGTTTCTTCCCCTTCCATTTCGTGGCGCTATGGCAACCTGAAAATCACGCAGATTGTGAAAGACGGCAAGGAAGTACAGGCTGGCGACACGCTGGTTGTGTTCGACCCGATGGAAGTAAAAAAAGGCGTGAAAGAGGCCGAAGCCAGCCTGCAAATTGCCCAAGCCGAAATGATAAAGCTCGAAGCGCAACAACAGTCCGACCTCGAAGACCTCAAGGCCGACTATGAGGTATCGCGCCTTTCGCAGGAAATTTCAAAAATAAGGTTCGAATCGGCCGGGTACGAAGCAAGTGTCAAGAAAAAAGAAATCCAATTGAACCTCGAAAAGGCCAATATTGCCCTTGACCGCGCTAAAGAACAGATTGACAACCGGATAAAAATCCAAAAAGAAGAGGTCAAACAGAAGAAGCTTTCGATGGACCAGAACAAGGCGCGCCTGACCGAAGCCAACGAAACGCTCGCAAAACTGTTTGTCATTTCCCCCGCTTCGGGCATTGCCATTGCCCAGAAAAACTGGAGTACCGGCAATAAATTCCAGGTGGGCGACCAATGCTGGCCAGGCATGCCCCTGATTCAGCTTCCCGACTTGTCGGCGCTGAAAGCCACCGTAAAGGTAAACGAAGTGGACATTGCATCCATTACCAAAGGCCTGAAAGTGGAAATAAAGCCCGATGCATTCTCGAACAACACTTTCAGCGGCACAGTGGCCGCAGTGGCCAACCTGGCCGTGAACAAGGACGACAAGTCGAAGGTCAAGGTCTTCCCCGTTGAAATAAATATTAACGAAAAGAGCAAAAAGCTGTTGCCCGGGCTGACAGTCAGCTGCCGTATTGTTGTGGGAACAATAAAAAATGCCATGTACGTCCCAATCGATGCCGTTCATTCAGAGGGCGATGTAAGTTACGTGTTCAAAAAAACAGCCAAAGGATTTGAAAAAACAACCGTACAGACCGGGGCGGGCAATGCCGATTTCGTTGTCATAACCAAAGGACTGGGAAAGAACGACCAAGTGGCACTCGAAGACCCTTTCCGCAAGGAAGAAAAGAAAAAAGGACCAACCGACAAAGCGAAAAAGACATGAAAACCAGCACATTCAAGAAAGTGGCCGTGGTTTTCAGCATCGGCCTCATGTTTTTATCCTGTACTCCGGCCAACCAGGACAAAAAGGCAAGCGCCGACAAATCGGGAAACAAAATCGTGGAAACCGGTGAACTGGCTGCCATCGAATCGAAGGCCTTTGTGATGTCACAATTCGGGCGTATGTATTTCAATATGAAAATCATTGGCATCCTGAAACATGGGACTCCGGTAAAAGCCGGTGATTCGATTATCCAGCTCGACCCCACGGATGTGAAAAAGTTCATTATCGACCTGCAGGGCAGGCTCGAAACACAAACAGCCGTAATTGAGAAAATGAAAGTAGACCAGAATAACAAGGAACAGGAACTGGCATCGAAACTAAAAAACGAAACAGCCACCTTCGACCTTCGCAAGCTGGAACTGGAAGCCTCGCGCTTCGAGTCGGAACGAATCCGGAAAATAAAGAAACTGGAATTCGAACAAGCTAAAATTGCGTATGCCAAAGCCATTAGGGAAATAAAATCAAGCAAGGTCATCATGGTCAACGATATGAAAATCCAACTACTTCTGGAAAGGCAGTTCAAAACCGACCTGAATGACGCGAAGAATATTTTGCCAAAACTAACCATCCGAACGCCTATTTCGGGCATTTTCCAGTTAGGAAGGAACTGGCGCGACGAACCATTGAAGATTGGCGACCAAATATATCCGGGACAAAACATGGGCAATGTACCTTCGCTTACCTGGATGAAGGTAAATACGGTGGTGAACGAAAGGGATTTTTTCAAAATCCGTAAAGGACAAAAAGTGCTTGTGCGGTTAGATGCCATGCCAAAAACCCGGTTCAATGGCGAAATCACTTATATCGGTAAGCTTTGCCATGTGAAAGACGAAAAATCGCGCCAGAAAGTCTTCGATGTGGAAGTAAAAATGCTGAAATCCGATGAACGCCTGAAACCCGGCATGACCGTCAGTTGCGAATACCTACAATAAAAAAAACATGGAATACAAAGAAAACATACGGCTTGCAATCAGTGGACTGATTGATCATAAATTCCGCTCGTTCCTCACCATGCTCGGGATTATTTTCGGCGTTGCTTCGGTCATTACCATGCTTTCGATAGGCGAAGGGGCGAAACGCGAAGCCATTGCCAAATACCAGGATTTGGGAGTGAATAATATCATTATCCGCGACAAGAAGATGACCAGCGAAGAACTGGAAGAGACCCGCGCCAAATTCTCGCAGGGCTTGTCCGAAGAAGATGCAAAGGTTATTGGCGAAATTGTGCCGGGTGTGGTGCGCACCGCCTCGCAATCCGAAATAAGTTCCGAAGCCAAATACACCGACAAATCGGTGAAATCCACCGTGATAGGAATAACCCCCGACTATGCGGAAATGCTGAACTACAAAACGGCCAAAGGCAAGTTCATTACCGATGACCAAAACAGAAAGGAACTGAAAGTCTGCGTGCTAGGAGCCGGTGTTGCCACCTCGCTTTTCCGTGCCGAAGACCCGGTTGGGAAGATGATAAAGATTGAGGATCAATGGCTTGAAGTGGTCGGCGTACTAAAATCGAAAGCACTTTTTACCGAAACGGTGGGCGAACTCGCTGCCC
>DATGXD010000211.1:0-7510 GCA_035299105.1 Paludibacter sp.
CAGGGCATATGCCGCAGCATTGATCCTGACAATCATAGTTTTAGTAATCAGTATTTTAGGTAGGGTATTGGGGGCTTATTTTTCAAAAAATAAAATATAATAGATGAAATCATTCCTTTATCAAAATCCAGAGCGGTCCAGCTGGGCCGAAGATTATTCGTTCTTGAACAATGACGTTGACATCGAAGAAAATCTCCTGGTTAAACAATCCAACCTGAAAGTGAGTGGCTTGAATATCCATATCCACAAGCACCACATACTCAAGAATGTGAACCTGGAAATCCCGGATAAGAAAATCACGTGTATCATCGGGCCTTCGGGTTGCGGAAAATCAACCTTGTTGAAAACTTTCAACCGCCTGATCGACGATACGGACGGAGTGAAATACGAGGGCAGCATTATGGTGGACGGGATGGATATTTTTGATAAGAAAACGCAGATTACCGAAATCCGCAAGAAAATGGGATTGCTTTCGCAACGCCCTTGCCCCCTGCCCATGTCCATTTACGATAATATCGTTTTCGGGTGTAAGATTCATGGCGAACGCAAACGCAAAAAACTGGATCGGATTGTGGAAGAACAGTTGAAAGCGGTCGGGCTGTGGGAAGAGGTGAAAGACCGCTTGCACTCACCGGCGTCCAAGCTTTCTATCGGTCAGCAGCAACGCCTTTGCCTGGCTCGTGGCCTGGCCGTGGAACCGGAGTTTATCCTGGCCGACGAAGCCACCTCGGCGCTCGACCCGATTTCGAGCAGGCACATTGAGGAACTTTTCCTGGAACTAAAGAACGATTATGCCATTATCCTGGTTACGCATACTCTACGGCAGGCATTGCGCATTGCCGACCATGTCATCTTCATGTACCTGGGCGAGGTGGTTGAGGCGGGACCAGCCGATGCGGTGTTTAACAACCCGAAGGAGGAACTCACCCGGAAATACCTCGAAGGGGCATTCAGTTGATGGAATTGCTAATTGATAATCAAATCTGAAAATGACTAAAGCTGATCTCCGGTTTTTACCCGTTTCGCTGAATGTTACCGGCAAAAAGATATTGATGGTGGGCGGTGGAAAAATAGCCACACACAAGGCCACCATCATGAAGCGGTTTGTGGATAATGTAACTGTTGTGGCTCCCGAAATTACACCTGAAATCGGGGCATTGGGCTTTACATTGATCCGGAAGGAATACGAGGCAACCGACCTCGATGGTTTTTTCCTGGTGTATGTGGTTACCGACAACCACGAACTGAACCGCCGGATAAAAGCCGATGCCGAAGCCCGCGGAATCCTCGCCAGCGTATGCGATGCGCCCTTGTTGTGCGATTTTGTTTCGCCCGCCATTCACAAGGAGGGTCATATCACCGTGTCGGTAGGGTCAAACGCCCAAAACGTATACCAATCGGTTGATATTCGCAACCAGATTAAAGGATTGTTCGAAAATGGCACGATTAAAATCCGTTGATGTCTGAATAGCGCTGTCCTGTTTCCGTAGCAAAGGTTTGGCTCCGGGCTATACCCCACCAGTTGTATCCAGCCTCTGCGCACTCCGAGAGCTTTGCGAGAAATGTTCCTTCCGCACAAAGAACCAGCTACCACAATTGCGGTATGAAATTACCCTGAACGGGCGATTGCCCACATGCACCGGATTGGGGAATTTTGCATTGTCCAAAGAATGAAAAAAATCTCAGATTCAGTGCATATGACAAACTACTTTATTGTGCCGGGTTACGGGGGTTCGGGCCCGGACCACTGGCAAACGTATTTTGAAAAATCTCCCGGCAATTTCAAGCGAATCAACCAGAAAGACTGGGATCATCCCGATATAGATGAATGGACCGAAACAGTGGATAAAGCCATTGCCGGTTACGACCCCGAATCGGTGGTGCTGGTGGCACACAGCTTAGGCTGCTTAACCGTTGCCGAGTGGGTGAAGCGGTATAACCGGAAAATAAAAGCGGCGTTGTTGGTCGCTCCCCCCGATACCGATGTGATAAATAAAAAGGTGCGGGGAAAACTTTTCACCGAATCGCCCACCCAGCGGATTCCGTTTCCAACAACCCTGGTTGCAAGTACCAACGACCCTTGGGCAAGCATCGAGAAGGCTGAGTTTTACGCCCGGCAATGGGGGAGCGAATTCATAAACATTGGCGATGCCGGGCATATCAATGCCCAATCGGGGCTGGGGGAATGGAAACAGGGGCTGGAAATCCTGAGTAAACTGGGATAGCCGAGAAATTGGATAAAGTAAAAACGCACGGCCCTAGTGGCGGATATGAAAAATGAAAGCAATCAAGGTACATAGCGGATTAGCCCAGGCGCAGCTGGATAAGGTGTTTGCACTTTATCCGCAGCTGTATGGGTTTGGTGTCGCTTCATTGGGGAATGATGCAGTTGCGGCCCGGCTGATTGGTTCTCCCGACATAGCCCTGGTTCATGCCCCGGATTTGCCATACCCGCTACCCGAAACATTGCAGGTGGCAGCTTTGCTTGACGGGGGCGAAGGAATAGAGGCCGAAGCTGGAAATCCGCTTGCCGGCTTGGTGGCTGTGCTTGCTGCGGCTGGTAATGTGGAGTCGCTAGGCATTTTTCATGCTCACGACCTGCGCCGGGCTTACGGCCATGTAACGCTCGTGGGCTTTGGTCCCGGCTCACCCGACCTGCTCACTATCGGCGGTGAAAAAGCCATCGCACAAGCGGATGTCATATTCTACGACAATCTCTTGGACAAGGACTTTTTGAAAAAATACGATGCCGAACTGGTGGATGTTGGCAAACGGAAAGGCAAGCACAGTGCCGAACAAGCTAAAATAAACCGTTTGCTGCTGGACGAAGCACGCAAGGGTAAAAAAGTGGTTCGCCTCAAGGGCGGCGACCCCATGGTTTTTGCGCATGGTGGAGAGGAAGTGGAATTCCTTAAAACCAACTTGGTGGAAGTTTCGGTCATTCCCGGAATCACAACAGCGCTGGCCCTGGCTTCACTTGCACAAGTTCCTCTTACACACAGGGGAATTTCATCATCGGTAGCTTTCGTGTCGGGGCATGCGGCGCAAATCCAATTGCCAAACGCCGATACGGTGGTTTGCTACATGGCGGGTTACAATATCCCCGGGATTGCCGCCAAGGCCATTGAAGACGGGCGCGACCCGCAAACCCCGGTATTGCTCGTTTCGGATGTCTCCAACCCCGGCCAGCAGGAATTCTTCTACACACTCGAATCGCTAAGCCTCGAAACAAAAATACTCCCCACACCCATTATCGGCGTGGTGGGCGAGGTGGTGAACCTGCGGCTTAAACCGGAAAAGGAACTGGCCAAGCCACTTTACCTGTACACCGGAAACGCATATTCCGGAAAAAGGATAGATGGCAAAATAATCAACCAACCGCTCTTCGAAGTTGCGGAATTGGAAGACAAAACAGAAGTATTTGCCGAAATAAACCAACTCCACACTTACGAATGGATTGTGTTCACAAGCCGCTATGCGGTGAAGTATTTCTTTGAAGCATTGAGGGAACAGGGAAAAGACACACGCAGCCTGGCCCACCTGAAAATAGCCTCGATAGGCGCAATTACAACCAAGTCGTTGAACCTTAGGGGTATTTTTCCCGATTTGGAACCTGCCGGGAACTCAACTTCCGGGATTGTCGAAAGTTTTGGGAGATTGAAGGGACAAAAAGGGCGGATCCTGATACCACGTTCGGGGAAGGCAATGCCCCACATCCCCGATGGGTTAGTGGCACAGGGCTGGGAAGTGAAGCCGTTGGTTGCATACCGCAACCGGATGCCCGTGAATCTGAAACCGCTCGACTTGACCCGTTTTGCCGGAATTATTTTCGCATCCCCATCCTGTGTCGATAATTTTGTGGAATTGTACGGTAGCCTGCCTGCCGACAAGGAATTGATAGCGTTGGGAAGGACTACCGGCATGCAGCTCGATAAATTCCGTAGCTTGCCGCAACAGTCCGATACCATGTTTGGGGTATGAAAATACCACCCCGAAGGTATGTTGCAATCCGTTGGCAGGGCGTAATTTTGCATTAGATTAATTCAAGATAATCACAAATTTCAATTCAAAAAAACACATGAGTTACAAACTGACCCACCTCAAGGAATTAGAGTCCGAATCCATTTTTATCCTGCGCGAAGTGGCTGCACAATTCGAAAAGCCTGCCTTGCTGTTTTCGGGCGGAAAGGATTCCATCGTCATGGCCTACCTGGCCTATAAGGCATTTTACCCGGCGGCCATACCGTTCCCGTTTGTGCATATCGACACGGGGCACAACTTCGAGGAAACCATCACCTACCGCGACCAGCTGGTGAAACTGCTGGGGGCGGAACTTATTGTGGGGTCGGTGGAAGAATCGATTGCACAGGGCCGCGTGGTGGAAGAAAAAGGTTATTCGGCCAGCCGTAATAAACTGCAAACGGTAACATTGCTCGATACCTTGGAAAAATATAAATTCGATGCTGCCCTGGGTGGCGCCCGCCGCGACGAGGAAAAAGCCCGGGCGAAGGAACGGTTCTTTTCGCACCGCGATGAATTCGGGCAGTGGGATCCCAAGAACCAGCGGCCCGAACTGTGGAATATCTTCAACGGCAAAAAGCAACTGGGCGAGCACTTCCGGGTTTTCCCCATCAGCAACTGGACCGAAATGGACGTGTGGCAATACATCCTGCAGGAAAACATACCGCTTCCCTCGCTGTATTATACCCACGAACGGGAAGTGTTTGAACGCGACGGGATTATTTACGCCGCATTGGACGCCATCCCCCGCAAGCCAACGGAAATTGTGGAAATTAAAAAGGTTCGCTGCCGCACCATTGGCGACATAACCTGTACAGGCCTAACCCTTTCGTCGGCCAATTCGCTCGAAGACATTATCGGTGAAATTGCCAGTTCGCGAATTACCGAACGCGGTGGCCGTGCCGATGACAAACGCTCCGAGGCAGCTATGGAAGACAGGAAAAAAGCGGGGGATTTTTAATCATTGCCGACCCCCTCAGTCCCCCAAATGGGGGAAGAAAGAAATATTAGTATTGATTGTTACAAGAAATTAAGCATGTTATGAATAAAGAAAAAAATATACAAGACGAAACTAACTCAGTTCCCCTTCAGGGGTTAGGGGTAAACTCCCCTTTAGGGGTTGGGGGTCTCGGTTATTTGGATATGGAACTTCTGCGCTTCAGCACGGCCGGAAGCGTTGACGATGGGAAAAGTACCCTGATAGGACGGTTGCTGTACGACAGCAAATCCATTTTCGAAGACCAGATGCAGGCGGTGAAAGATGCCAGCAAGCGCCTGGGATTGGGAGACGAGGTAAACCTGGCATTGCTTACCGACGGCCTTCGTGCGGAGCGGGAGCAGGGCATTACCATCGATGTGGCATACCGCTATTTTGCCACCCCAAGACGGAAATTCATCATTGCCGACACCCCGGGGCATATCGAGTACACCCGCAACATGGTGACAGGAGCCTCCACGGCCGATGTGGCCATTATCCTGATTGATGCCCGCAACGGGATTATCGAGCAGAGCAAACGGCACTCGTACATCGCCTCGTTGCTCCAGATACCCAATGTGGTGGTGGCCATCAATAAAATGGACCTGGTGGATTACTCCGAAGAGGTATTCAATAATATTAAGAACGAGTACGAAGAGATTTCAAAAATATTGAAGTTGAAAAATGTGGTTTTCATCCCAATGTCGGCGCTCAAAGGCGACAATGTGGTGGAGGCTTCGGGCAACATGCCGTGGTACAAGGGCAGAACGCTGCTGCACCTGCTCGAAACCCTGCCCGTGCGCAAGGACGAAAATAACCTCCCGGCACGGTTCCCGGTGCAGTTCGTCATTCGTCCGCGCAACGACGAGTTCCACGACTACCGTGGGTATGCGGGGCGCATTGCGGGCGGAAGTTTCAGGGTTGGCGACGAGGTAACTGTTCTGCCTTCGAAAACCCGGTCGCGCATTGTGGCTATCGACGAGGGCAAAAAACCGTTGCAGGAAGCTTTCACGCCGCAGTCGGTGTCTATCCGCCTGGCCGATAATGTGGACATAAGCCGTGGCGACATGATTGTGAAAACCGGGGAAGCTGCGCCCGTTGTCAGTGGTGTGGTGTCGCTCCTGGTATGCTGGCTCAACCACCGTCCGCTCAACGAAGGAGGAAAATACATCGTCCGCCACGGGACGGAGGAAACCCGTGCCATCATCAAGGATATTCATTACAAAGTCAATATCAATACGCTGGAAAATATCCTCGATGACAAAACCGTGAAGGTTAACGACATTGCGCACATTTCCATCAAAACGCTTAAACCTCTGAAGTACGACCCGTACAGCAACAACCGAACCACGGGCAGCCTCGTGCTGATTGATGAAAACACGTTCGAAACGGTAGGTGCGGGAATGATTGTGGATAACCTGGAAGACGAAACGTTTGTGATATAAGAGAACCCCTAACCCCTGAAGGGGAGGGAGACCCCCTAACCCCCTAAAGGGGAAAAAGAAATATTGGTAATGATTATTATAACATGATAATATGAATAAAGAAAACAACATACCAGACGAAACTAACTTAAAGTCCCCTTTAGGGGATTTAGGGGTTCTTAAGTCCCCCCAGCCGGGGGGATTTAGGGGGGTTGGAATTGAGTTGGACACGCCCGAAGAAATCCTGGCTTACTTCCTCTCCAAATACAAGGGGAAGATTGCACTCTCGTCGAGCCTGAGCATTGAAGACCAGGTGTTGACCGATATGGTGGCCAAAATAGATAAAGAAACCCGCATTTTCACCCTCGACACCGGTCGGCTTTTCCCCGAAACCTATTCGCTTGTCGATGCCACGAATAAGAAATACGGCATTGCTATCGAAGTATTTTTCCCCGACCACGCCAAGGTGGAGGGGATGGTGAAGGAAAACGGTGTCAACTTGTTTTACGACAGCGTGGAAAAACGCAAGCAATGTTGCCGCGTGCGCAAGCTCGAACCGCTCAAACGGGCTTTCAATGGGCTGGAAGTATGGATTTGCGGTCTGCGCCAGGAACAATCAATTACCCGGATGAATACCAAAGCCGTGGAATGGGATGAAGCAAACGGCCTTGTCAAGATAAACCCGCTTATCCACTGGCTCGAAAAGGATGTGTGGGATTATATTAAAACCCACGGTGTGCCTTACAACGAACTCCACGAAAAAGGCTTTCCCAGCATAGGTTGCCAGCCTTGCACACGTGCCGTGAAACCCGGCGAAGACCTCCGCGCCGGCCGTTGGTGGTGGGAAGAGCCCGAACACAAGGAATGCGGCCTGCACAACAGGCCCGTAAAGAAATAAAATCAGAGAGCAAAAAAAACCGGTGACAGAATCCTGTCTCCGGTTTTTTATCAATTATCAATTTTCAATTACAATAGCTCCACGCTGCGTTTCACGAAGTTTGCCAGTGCTTCGCCTTTCAGCATGTTGCTTGCCAGAAGCGCCAGGTCGACTAATTGGCGAACTTGCTTGTTCCCGGCTGCAAACGATTTC
>DATGXD010000212.1:0-4017 GCA_035299105.1 Paludibacter sp.
TCACCCGCAAGCCGGCCTGTTGGTCTTCTTCATTGAGCGAAATAAATTCGATATTGAAAAGCGGGTACAAGCCACGTGCCTTGCAACCTTCGGCCCAGTACTGGTAACCGGCCGTGCTGTAAAAATCGTTGATTCCAACCACCTTCACTCCTTCGGCTGCCGCCATGTCGAGCGCTTCGTCGATATTTTTGAATGCGCTGAATGAGTGGGGTGTGTGGAGGTGTGCGTTTACTTTTTCCATAGACCATCATCCCCTGAAGGGGACTTATAGTTTGTATTGATAAGTTTATTTTTTCTCTTTATTTTTGAGTTCTTCCATTTTGGCCTGTATCGACTTTTGTAGTTCTGGAACAAAATTCGTCATCATGTTTCCCATCATATCTTTTGTCATTTCGGGCATTACATTCAGGTATTTCTGACCTGCAGACGACTTGTAAAAGGCAATAAAATCTTTGATGTCTTTTTCCGTGAAGTATTTGTCATACATTGCACTGACGTAATCGAGCATTTTTGGGGTAACCTCTTTAATAGACTCCACAACTATTGCCATTACTTCCTTCGACTTTGCTTGAGCCGTGGAGTCTTTTAATTGCGATTGCATCTGAGCCATCATGGCAGGTACCATGGAGTCAACCATTTTTATTACCATCGAATCACTTTTTGTAATACAAATCAATTCTTTGATAGATTCTTGTTTGTTTCGAGAATAACCGTTTAGGGCTGTTGAAATACAGAGGAGAAGGAGGAAAATTGTTTTTTTCATGATGTTCATTAATTTATGGGTATTATTTCATTCTTTTAATTTCTTTTTTTCTTTTGATGGCGCTAAAAAGTTTTCACCTGTCACTACATTTTTGCCGGTTTTTTCTTCGAGTTCCTTACGGGCATTTTTGGCAATTTTTCCACCTTTCTTCCCGGCCACTGCATTTTCTTTCAATCCTTTTGCCTCATCGGCTTCGGCAATCTGGCGGGTTGATAATTCAGCCAACGCAGTGAAAATCAATTCAGCATCGCTCATATGATCGCGCAGGTTTTCAGTTTTCAGCCCTTTTAGATCCTTGTGTTGCTTTACGGTCAAGTCGCTCCATTCCTGGTGGATAATGTTGGTCAAGAAGGCAAATTCATCCTGTTCGCTAATTCCTGCATCTTTCCAGTAATCAGTCAGTTTATTCCGGATTTCCTGCCCGGTCATTCGTTGCTGAATCCATTTTTCGCTACGGCCAAGTTTTCGCCAGTTTTCGCGCGCCCGGTCGAGGCTTTGAGCCGGATCCTGGATTTCCTGCATCCGTTCGTAACCTACTTTTGCAAGCCATTGTTTAAATGGCTCTGCTTTGGGTGATGGGATGGACTGAATGATACGAAGTAGAGTTTCAGTGTCGGCAGTATCTGTATCCCTTTTTTTACCATCCTCTGCTACCAGTTTCAACCGTACGATTTTTTCGTACGCTTGACTTCCTTCTGTAATAAGTTTTTTCTTTAAATCACTCCAATAGCGTTTAGGCACAGAACTTTCAGTCAGTACTTCTACTACATCAATGACAGAGAAATACCATTTTTCTTCTGTTTCGTCCCAATGTGTCCGAATCTTTTTCGATTCAAAGAGTTTAATGCCAGTTTGATTTTCCATATGGTTAAATAATCCAATGATTAATACGCATTAAATATATCACTTTTTTGTTATTTAACCAACTGATTTAGTATTTTATTTTGGCACTTTTTAGCTACTCGAAGTGCGACTTAAAGTCGCGCTCCGAAGTAATACTAAGTAATTATTTACACTCCCATTTTCGACCTTCTCACAAACTCTGCATCGGTGAAATTCTGGCCGGGAACATAACCTGCCAGCGGTTGGATGCGTTCGTTGATCATATCGAGGAACCACGATGGTTGTGCGAAGAATGAGCTTTCGAGTTCGTAAGCCGGTGTAATCCAGTTGCGCGAACCGAGTACACAAACCGGTGCATCGAGGTAATCGAAACAGAGTGAACTGATGTTGGCTGCAAAGTCGTTCAGGAACGAACCACGGGTTGTGGCATCGCCTGCAACTATGATTTTGCCTGTTTTTTTCACCGATTCAATCACTTTTTCGTAATTGAACGGCACCAGGGAACGTGCATCGATTACTTCGGCGCTCATTCCGTATTTTTCCTCCAGTTCTTTGGCGGCTGCCAACGCGGGATACAAGGTGTGGCCCACGGTAAGTAAAGTAATGTCTTTACCGGTTTTCTTTACATCGGGTTCGCCGAAAGGAATTTCGTAGTAACCTGCCGGTACGCCGCCTTCGTGGAATTGTTCGCCAATTTCGTAAATACGCTGGCTTTCGAAGAAAATCACCGGGTCGGTACCCTGCAGAGCTGCATTCATCAATCCCTTGGCATCATAAGGTGTTACGGGGAAACAAACCTTGATTCCGGGAATGTGGGCCACCAGCGAAGTCCAGTCCTGCGAGTGCTGTGCACCGTATTTCGAACCTACCGACACACGGAGTACAACAGGCATTTTGAGCACGTTGCCACTCATGGCCTGCCATTTAGGCAATTGGTTGAACACTTCGTCGCCACAACGGCCCAGGAAGTCGCAATACATGATTTCGGGTACCACACGCCCGCCGCACATGGCATAACCAATGGCTGTACCCACGATAGAAGCTTCAGAAATCGGTGAGTTGAACAAACGGTGGTACGGAAGCGCTTCGGTCATACCGCCATACACGGCAAATGCACCACCCCAGTCGCGGTTTTCCTCACCATAAGCAATCAGCGAAGCATCTTTATAGAAACGATCCATCATGGCTTCGAAAATCCCGTCGCGCAACTGGAACTGTTTCATTTTGCTGAATGGTTTGCCATCTTTATCGAATGCAAAACGTTCTTTCTGTGCGATTTTCTTCATGCGTGAATTTTCCGACAACGGCATCAATACATCCGGAATGGCATCCGAAAATGCATCCACCGAACCGTTGGAGAACATCATGTCGCCGATTTTTTCGGGATTTTGCATCAACGGAGAAATTACCGGGTCGATCGATTTCAGGAACATTTCATAAACCAACGACTTGATATCAGCCTGAATGGCATCCAGATCAGCCCTTGAAACGACTTTCGCATCGATCATTTCCTGTCCGAACGACTGGATGCAATCGTGTTTTTCCCAGGCTTCCACTTCTTCTTTCGAACGGTACGAACTTGCATCGGAAGGTGAGTGGCCGCTGTAACGGTATGTAAGCACGTCCAGCAATACCGGACCGCGTTTTTCTTCAATGATTTTGCGTTTGCGCTTGTAAGCATCAATCACGGCCAGCGGATTGTAACCATCCACGCGTTCGGCATGCATTTGGTCGGGATTCACACCGGCGCCGATACGGGCTGCAATGTTGTAACCCATGGTTTCGCCGCAGGTTTGTCCACCCATCCCGTATTGGTTGTTCATAATATTAATGATGACAGGAAGCCCGCCTTTCATGTCGCCTTCCCACAGTTGGCTGAACTGGTCCATGGCAGCAAAAGTGATGCCTTCCCACACCGGACCGCAAGCCATGGAAGCATCGCCAATGTTGGCAACCACCAGGCCGGGCTTGCGGTTTACTTTTTTGTACAGAGCTGCGCCCACGGCAATGTCGCCCGAACCACCCACAAGGGCATTGTTGGGATAAACACCGAATGGCGTAAAGAATGCGTGCATCGATCCCCCCAATCCGCGGTTGAAGCCGGTTTCGCGGGCAAAAATTTCGGCCAGCGTTCCGTATACTAAGAAACGGCGTGCCAGTTCCTTGGTTGTTCCGCTGAAATCCTTTTTCACCACGTTTACCACTGCACCATCAAAGAAATTATCCATGATGCTGGTCAATTCCTTGTCGCTCAGCTTGTGGATAGCCGACATACCCTTGGCCAGGATTTCGCCATGCGAACGGTGGCTTCCGAAGATAAAATCTTCCACGCTCAACGTCCAGGCCATACCTACGGCTGCCGATTCCTGTCCGATAGACAAGTGCGCGGGGCCGGGATGGTTGTAGGCTGT
>DATGXD010000213.1:0-1560 GCA_035299105.1 Paludibacter sp.
GGGAACCTCGGTGGTCGAAGTAGTATCAACCTGTAGTTCAGGCTGGAAAATGTCCCCCGAAGACTCAAACGACTGGATGGTCGAAAACATGTTCCCCATGTACCCGTTGGGCGACCTGAAAAATCTATAAGACCCCAAGAGGGGAATAACAGCTATTAAACTCAGCAAACATATGAAAGAAGAAATTATCATAGCCGGTTTTGGCGGACAAGGAGTACTCTCGATGGGTAAAATCCTGGCTTATTCGGGACTCATGCAAGGACAGGAAGTAAGCTGGATGCCCTCCTACGGGCCCGAACAGCGCGGGGGAACTGCCAATGTAACGGTAATCCTAAGCGACGAGAAAATCAGCTCCCCGGTACTGAATTCCTACGACACAGCCATAGTCCTGAACCAGCCCTCGTTGGAAAGGTTCGAAAGCAAGGTAAAACCGGGCGGCACACTGATTTTTGATGGGAACGGGTTCCATAAATTCCCTACCCGAACCGACATCAACATCTACCGGATAGATGCCACCGAGTATGCCAATGCCAACGGCACATCGAAAACATTGAACATGATTATCCTGGGCGGATTGCTCAAGGTAAGACCAATCGTCAAAATCGAAAACGTGCTCAAAGGTTTAAAAAAATCGTTACCCGACCGGCACCACCACCTGCTTGGCCTCAACGAAAAAGCCATACACGCCGGTATGGACATTATCAACAAGGTAAATTAAGTCCCGGAATACCCGGAATAAATATTATTCAGGCAACCTGCTCGCAGCCCTGTTATTTCAATCTTGAAATAACAGGGCTGTTTGTTTTAACCTGGATCCGAAGGACTTGAATGCGGCTAATCGCCCTCCATTAGTTAAATAATGTAAAGCAAAGAACAATTCATCAAAAATAGTTGTACTTTTGCACAGTTGTTTAAACAATCATTACCAACACAACTATGATACAGATTCAAAACGACGAACTTTTCGACATCCTGGTTGGAAAAGTTTCTGCCGCAATCAACCGGACATTCCTGCGTGCATTTTCTGCCGAAGGCATTGAAATCACCACCGAACAGTGGTCCGTCCTAGCCTGTTTGTGGCAAAAGGACAAAGTCACCCAACAAGTGTTGTGTACATTGACGGCAAAAGACAAACCGAGCATGACCCGGCTTATCGACAAATTGGAAAAAAGCAACCTGGTAACAAGGGTGTCTGACCACACCGACCGGAGAATCAACCTGATCCACCTCACGAACGCAGGCATGGCATTGCAGGAAAAAGCCACGAATATTGTCAACAAAATAGTTGCAAAAACCCTTGGCAACATCACAGAAGAAGAATTAAACACCAGCAGGGCAGTACTAAAAAAAATCATGGCGAATTTGAAATAATTTTTTTAGTATTTTAGTTGTATACACAACCATTGTTTATTTAATTATACACATAGATATGAAAAAAAGAGTATTAGTTTTCGTGGCGGTTATGGTTTCCACCCAAACGTACCCGCAAAAGGTACTGCAATTGGAAGAATGCCGCCAAATGGCACTTAGCCACAACAAAAGCCTCCAAATGGCACAGGA
>DATGXD010000214.1:0-2360 GCA_035299105.1 Paludibacter sp.
AAACCTATTAGAATGCTAAAAAATGGCAGAATGGCGAAAAGCTATTTCAAATATGGTTTGACATTTATTGCCTCTAGACTTTTAAACGTTGATTTTCAATCAAATGTAGATGTTTTCAAATTTTTGTCATGTACTTAGAATTTTTTGAACCAAAACGTTGTCTCCGTTTAAGTGATATTGGACTAATCGCTTTGGATATAACGGCAGAATCACTAAACATTGACTCCGGATATCAATTATTTGGAACTCTACTCCCGGTTCTTTGAGCTCTAAGAATGTACTACGGGTTATTAGAATGTTTTTATACGGCTTTTAAGTGGCAGGAATAATACAGCGCCGAACAGGCTTATAACTAGTTTATTGCAGCCGCCTGCCACCAACTATTCCCTACCCTCCATTTGTGCCCTCGACTTACTTTGTGTCACAATGTAAACCCCTGAAAAGACCAGGACTCCCGCCAAAGCCTGCTTGTACCCGAATGTATCGAGCCCGATAAACACCGTTACAATGGAAGCCATGATTGGTTGCACATAGTTGTACATGCTCAAGGTGGTAGGGCGTAGCACTTTCTGCCCTATTGGAATTAGCAGATAGCCAACAAAAGTGGCAAAGAACACAATATAGCCAATTCGCCAGTAAGTCCCGGCACCAAGGGCAGCAAAGTCGGTTTGCAGCAGCGACCGGAAGCAGAAAGGCAAACTCGTCAGCGCGCCGAACAAGAACATCCACTTCATGACCGTGACCGGCGAGTAGCGCGATATCAACTTTTTAAATGCAGTCAGGTAAATGGCAAAGGATGCCACGGCCGAAAACACAATGATATTCCCCCAGAAATTACTTTCGCCGTGGTGGTTCAGGTGTCCATTGTTGAAAACCAACAGCAAAGCCCCCGATGCCCCTACAACCACTCCCACGGCTTTCAGCACCGTAACCGGCTCCCTGATAAAAACGGCAGCCAGGACCATGGTCACAATTGGAAGCATGGTCACCACAATGGAGGCATCGATGGGCGACGTCATGGACAAGCCCACGAAAAACGGCAACTGGTTCAACGACAGCGAGAAGAGCGAGGCAAAAAACAGTTGCACCAAATCTTTCGCCGGTACTTTTTCAGTCTTGACAAATAGCGAAGCCGACCAGAAAAGCAACAGGCCACCCGCAAGCCTGAAAAAGGTAAGTGTGTAAGGACTCAGGATACCAGGCATCAACACGCGCGAAATGGGCGCATTCATCCCGAAAATGATATTAGCCGCGAGAAGGGCCATGTGGGCGGTCGTTTTTTTGTTTTTCATAAGGGTGCAAAGATAGGAAGAAAAAAGTTTGTTCATCATTTGAATAACCATCAAGGCAGTGATTTTAGATAGAATTCTGTTTTGTACCCGTCAAGGGACTTGGCATAGTTCCGGCGGATCATGAACTGGTCACAAAGCTGGGAAAGAGCGTTTCAATGCGTTCTCTGGCTTTTCCAAACAGACAGGGTCGTTTCTGGTAACCGTGCCGATTACCCTTATTGGTACTTCCGGCTTTATCTGGCTTGGAGCAAACAAACCGGGTTGGCTTGTGTGAGTTCAAAATCAGGAAACACACCGCTTACTGAACATACAGCATGCAATTTACAACCATAAAAATATGACCATGCAAAAGATTCCAATTATTTTTAGCCATGGCACTGTTCCTCTCCTCGGATATCCCTCATGCGGAACACAACCAGGGACACAAAAAGCACCTGAAGCAAATTCCCATAGAACCCTGAAAAACTTTCCCTCTCTCCAGGCGTTCATTTTTATCATGCGGCGAGGGCAAATCAACTCATTTCTAAAACTTTTCAGCATCTAATTTGCTAATTTCGTGAATAGTGTTTAGCTTTGTACTCAATCCAAACAGTTAAGGCAATGAAATCGAACCCGAAGGAACAACGTTCACTTTTCCCCGAAGAAGTGCTTTTGCGGGAATTAGCCCGCCAGGCACGGCTTTCTATCGGTATCCCCAAAGAAAACCCCGGGCAGGAAACCCGGCTTGCGCTTACCCCCGAAGGCGTGGCGATTATAACCGAGGAAGGCCACAGCGTGTACGTGCAACGCGGGGCCGGCGAACCGATGTCCTATTCCGATCTGCAGTACAGCGAAGCCGGGGCCTACCTGGTGAACGATGCATCGGAAGTTTTCAGCGCCGAACTGGTATTGAAAATGGCTCCACCCACCATCGCCGAGCTGGATATGATGCACGACCGGTCGACCATACTTTCCATGTTGCAACTCAGCAATTTGTCGGCCGACTGCATCAAGCTCATGATGAAAAAGAAAATGAATGCCATTGCTTACGAACTAATCAAGGACGAGCAAAAGGGATTCCCCGTCATG
>DATGXD010000215.1:0-15473 GCA_035299105.1 Paludibacter sp.
CACCGCCCAGGCTGTACGCGATGCCGGACTTCGACTCGACTTGGAAGTGCCTATGCCCGGAGCTCCTTCGATGACCATGGCATTGGACAACTTCTTAAAAGAAATGAATAAAAAAGCCCGGAAATAACTATCAGGCAAAGAATAAAAATCCTATCCCGAAAGTACCGAAGTTTTTCGTACTTTTGGGATAGTTTATTTTTCAGCCCATGAAACATCCCTTTTCGTTCCCAAAATCAGAGCATTTGTGTGGTGAAATCCTCATTAACCGCCTGTTTGCCCAGGGCGATGCATTTATGGCATATCCCCTGCGGGTGGTTTGCCTGATTGAAAAAGACGACAGCCCCCGGGAGGCTATAAAAGTGATGGTCAGTGTCCCGAAAAAGCGCTTTAAACGGGCCGTGAAGCGTAACAGGTTGAAGCGGCTCATGCGCGAAAGCTATAGGCTCAACAAATCCTTGCTTGCAGGGAAACCCGAAACTAACGGGCTGAAAGTGATGGTTGCTTTCAATTACGTGGCCGACCAGGAGCTTGACTTCCAGAGCATTGAAAAGAAGATGAAACAAGCACTCCAGAAAATTGCCGATAAGATTGACCTTCATTCGGCGGATGTAAGTTTGTGACCTGCCACCGCTGTAAACCCCCTCCCCTATTGGTTTAAACTAGAAACTGTTTGGTTTATGAAAAAGATATTGGAATTCATTGTGCTGCTGCCGGTGTATTTTTACCGCTACAGTATTTCGCCGCTTATCCCACCCCGTTGCCGCTATACCCCCACATGCTCGCAGTATACCGTTGAAGCTGTCAAAAAGCACGGGGTTTTTAAAGGAGGGTGGTTGTCGTTGAAACGCATAAGCAGCTGCCATCCGTGGGGTGGGAGCGGGTACGACCCTGTTCCCTGAAACATGAATTTAAAATAACAATACAATCAATCGTATTTTTATACAAATGTTTGTATCTTTGCTTTTTTACTTGTTGCCGCATTAACCCGCTTGCAAATGAGAAATATCGTTAAATACATCTTCCTCTACCCCTTGTCGCTCATCTACGGGCTTGTGGTGGGTATCCGCAACTTTTTTTTCGACAAGGGAATTCTTCCAACGACTGGCTTCGGAATCCCGGTAATTTCAGTGGGCAACCTGGCGGTAGGCGGCACAGGCAAGACCCCGCACACCGAATACATACTTTCCTTGTTGGAAGGCGAGTACAAGCTTGCAGTCTTGAGCCGGGGGTATAAACGTAAAACACGTGGCTTTTATCTGGCCGATTCGCAATCGGGTTATTCAACCCTGGGCGATGAAGCCTCCCAGGTCCACCGCAAGTTTCCCCATGTGGCCGTGGCCGTGGATGAAAAACGGGTGCGGGGAATAAACAACCTGGCGAAGCTGGTGGACGACCTCGGGGTGGTTGTGCTCGATGACGCGTTCCAGCACAGGTATGTACAGCCAGGCTTGTCGATTCTGCTGACCGACTATGCGAACCTTTACAGCCACGACCACTTGTTGCCCGCCGGGCGGCTGCGCGAATGGTCTGGCGGCAGCAAACGGGCCGACTTGATAGTGGTAACAAAATGCCCCGACGAAATAAAACCCATCGACATGCGGTTGATTGAAACCGAACTAAAACCCGAAAACAACCAGTTGTTGTTCTTTTCGCGGTATGTCTACGACGAATTGGCTCCCCTTTTCCCGGAGGCAATCCTCCTGAAACATACCTACGGCACGCTAAGGGATTTGCAGGCACACGTACTCCTTGTTGCGGGCATTGTGTCGCCCCGTCCGATAATCGAACAGCTCGAAACATACACGCAGGCTATTCAAAGCCTGCTTTTTAACGACCACCACGACTTCAAGCCGCGGGACTTCCTGGCCATGCAAGCAGCATTCGACAAGATAGATTCCGAGTCGAAAATCATTCTCCTGACCGAAAAAGATGCCGCCCGTATCATTTCCAATCCCGCTTATCCCGAAGAATTGAAACCATACACCTTTGTCGTTCCCATCCGGGTAGAAATATTGAACGGGAAAGAAACATTATTCACTCAAAAAATCAAAAGCTATGTTGTTGAAAATTCAAGAAACCGTTGATTTCCTTCGTGGCCGGATTCATGCCAATCCCAAAACCGGTATCATCCTGGGTACGGGGCTGGGAAACCTGGCAACCCAAATTACAGGCAAAACCGAAATCCCATACGAAACAATCCCCAACTTCCCGGTTTCGACGGTCGAGGGGCACAGTGGAAAACTGATAATAGGCAAGCTTGGCAACGTGGACGTACTTGCCATGCAGGGCCGTTTCCATTATTACGAAGGTTACAACATGAAAGAAGTAACTTTCCCCGTGAGGGTAATGAAAGGGCTTGGAATCGAAACCCTGTTGGTGTCGAACGCTTCGGGGGGAGTGAACCCGGGGTTTGAAATAGGTGATTTAATGATTATAACCGACCACATCAACCTCTTCCCCGAACACCCACTCAGGGGGAAAAACTTCGTTGAACTTGGAACCCGTTTCCCGGATATGAGCGAAGCCTATTCAAAAGAACTGATTGCCAAAGCAAAACAAATTGCTGGCGTCCACAACATTAAAGTGGTTGAAGGTGTTTATGTGGGAACCACCGGCCCGACATATGAAACGCCGGCCGAATACCATTACTTCCGTACAATCGGTGCCGATGCCGTAGGAATGAGTACCGTCCCCGAAGTGATTGTGGCCAATCATGCCGGAATCCGCTGTTTTGGTATTTCCATTATAACCGACCTGGGAATCCCGGGTAGGATCGTGGAAGTGAGCCACGAGGAAGTACAGCAAATCGGCAACTCGGTTCAACCACTTATGACCCTGATAATGAAAGAACTGATCCAATAAGATACAAATTACATTTAACGCACTACAATTATGAATATAAAAAAATGGCTTCTCCCTGTCTTGATACTCCCGTTTGTTTGTCTTTCGTGCAATAATTTGTTTGGCATAAAAGGGAAGGGGAATATCGTAACAGAGGAAAGGAATGTGACTGAATTTCAAAACATAATACTCAAAAGTTCGGCAGACATGTATGTTTCGAGGGCTGATTCGTTCCTAATCAATGTGTCCGATTATGAAAACTTGGTACAATACCTTTCCGTAAAATCCGAATCGAGGGCATTGGTTGTTGGGGTAGACCCTGCCACTACCATCCTGAGCAATAGCAAGGCCCGTGTCAATGTTGCAATGCCCGATTCTTTGAAATCGGTTTCAATTACAGGCAGTGGCAACATCATGATCGATACAACCTTCAAAGACCTGGGAAAACTCTATGTAAGTGGCAGCGGCAGTATTTTAGTCAACAGGAATCTGGATGTCAATTCACTGGAAGTCACTATTCTGGGCAGTGGGAATATAACAGCAAAAGGCAATGTGAATTCTTTAAAAACCGTGATAGCGGGAAGCGGAAGCATTTACATGGACGAATTGGTTGCGGCAAAAGCCAATTGCAGTATTTCGGGCAGTGGAAGCACCCTGGTGCATGTCACCGATTCGCTGGCGGCTTATATTTCCGGCTCGGGAAATGTCATTTATTCGGGCTCGCCGGCTGTAGTTGCCACGACACCGGGCAGCGGGGTGGTGAAGCGAAAGTAACAAACAAACTTCCATTGCACCCGTGTGGAAGGATTGGACACGATCCGGGGTGTTGATAAAAAACTTGGAGCCATTGGGGTTACAAAACAACCCAATGGCTCCAAGGCAAATTCTGGAAATCCACAAACTCAGTCTCCCATACTGAGCCGGGACATTATTCCCCAAGCAACTTCATGGTTGCTTCCGAGACTTTTCTAAAGCTGAATTGCCCCATAACTTCGTTTTTGTACGTGCAGATTTCCTCGTTGCACAGATTGCCAATGCTGCCTTCGTGGGTGTGGTGCACTTGCTTGTCGGGTTTGAAGTTTCCGCTTTCGATTTCGCGTCCAACCTGCTTGTAAGCGTCGCGGAAAGGGATGCCAGCTAAAGTCAGCCGGTTCACCTCTTCCACACTGAACAAGTAATCGTAACGCGGGTCGTCGAGAATCCGGGTATTGATTTCCACCCTCGACATCATGGAGGTGGTCATTTCGAGGCAATCGGCCAATTCGGCAAATGCAGGGATGAAAACCTCCTTGATGATTTGCAAATCGCGGAAATAACCCGATGGCAAATTATTGGTAATCAACATGATTTGCTGCGGAATGGCCTGTATTTTATTGCATTTGGCACGCGTGAGTTCAAAAACATCCGGGTTTTTCTTGTGTGGCATAATGCTCGAACCGGTGGTGAACTCATCGGGCAGCCGGATGAAGCCGAAGTTTTGGGAAGTAAACAGGCAGGCATCGAAAGCCAGTTTCGAAACCGTGGCTGCCACACTTGCCAGTGCATTGGCCACCGTGCGTTCCATTTTCCCGCGGCCCATTTGGGCATAAACCACGTTGTAGTTCATGGTGTCGAATCCCAGCAGGTCGGTGGTCAACTGGCGGTTGAGTGGAAACGAAGACCCGTAACCTGCCGCAGAACCAAGCGGGTTGCGGTTGGTGATTTTCCATGCCGAAAGGAGCAGTTGCAAATCGTCGGCAAGGCTTTCGGCATACGCCCCGAACCAAAGCCCGAACGACGATGGCATGGCAACCTGCAAGTGCGTGTAGCCGGGCAGCAGAACTTCCTTGTACCTGTTGCTTTGCGAAATAAGGGTATCGAACAGTTCCGAAATGCGGTTTACTATTTGCTCGATAGCATCGCGGGCAAATAGTTTCAGGTCGACGAGCACCTGGTCGTTCCTCGACCGGCCGCTATGTATTTTTTTCCCCATGTCGCCCAGCTTCCGGGTAAGCAATAATTCCACCTGCGAGTGTATGTCTTCCACCCCCTCTTCAATTTCGAACCGACCGCTTTCAACCGAATGGTAAATTTCTTTCAGCTCGGACAAAAGCAGTTCCAGCTCATCGGCCTGCAATAAACCAACCGATTGGAGCATGGTAATGTGCGCCATAGATCCAAGCACATCGTATTTTGCCAGGAAACTATCCATTTCGCGGTCGCGGCCTACAGTGAATGAAACTATTTTAGCATCAGCCTGCAGGTCTTTTTCCCAAAGTTTTGTTGCCATTGATTTGTTGTTCAGGTTCTGTTATTTTTTCGACAGGGCGGTTGCGAGCATTTCGGCAATCAGGTTGACACCTTCTTTCAACTTTTTGTCTACCATCATTTTCACCATTACCGGCAAGTCGGCTTTCACGGTAAGTTTCAGCTTGGTGTCGTTTTCTTGCACTTGTTTCAGTTGAATCCACAGCATCACTTCGAAAGGGGAATTCTCCGATTTGAACTTGACGGTTTTAAATGGTTCGCGTTCAACAATCCTGAAGCCCACCTTCCCGAACATGTCGACCACAAAACTACAACTGTCGGTATCAAACTGGATGTCTTTTACCTTGTCGGTTTTTGGGAACAAATGTTCATACTTTTTCAGGTTGTTCAAATCGCCAAGTATGCCAAAAACCATTTCCTCGTTCGAAGAAATGGTTTTAATATCGCTTTCGTAAGTTGTCATATTTTAGTTGTTTTTTGGAAATCAAACTACCCCCGATTCACGGGGCCCTATAGTAACATGCATAAAGCCCGATAGTTCAATTCTTTTCTAAGCTCTTATTTTTTCCATTCCGATGGGTTCTGGCGCCATTCCTGCAAGGTTTCAATATCCTCATCTGCAATGTAATTTGTAGCCAGCGCTTCGGCCAGTACGGCATCGTACGAGCACAGGGTTGTGAGCTTCACTTTGGCTTTCTTGAATTTTTGTTCGGCCACAGGGAATCCGTAGGTGAAAATGGCCAGCATTCCCAATACTTCCGAACCGTCGTTGCGGATTGCTTCAACGGCTTTCAGGCTGCTGCCCCCGGTGGAAATCAAGTCTTCGATAACAACCACCTTTTGTTTTGGTTTCAAGTCGCCTTCAATCATGTTTTCAAGCCCGTGGTCCTTGGGAGTGGGGCGGATATACACGAAAGGCAGCCCCAATGCATCGGCAACAAGGGCGCCCTGGGCAATGGCGCCGGTGGCAACCCCGGCAATCACTTCAACCTCGGGGTACATTTCCTGGATCAATCGTGCCAGTTCGAGTTTGATGAATGTGCGGATCTGAGGGTACGAAAGTGTCTTGCGGTTATCGCAATATATGGGTGAATTCCAGCCCGAAGCCCATACAAAGGGATTGTTCGGTTGTAATTTTACGGCTTTGATTTTCAGTAGTTTTTCAGCTACACTTTTTTCCAATGTTTTCATTTCCTGTAAATTATGATTAAAGTCGGAACACAGTCCTTGATTTTCAGCTGCATGTCCATTCAGCTTGCAAAAGTACACAAACAAGTTGAGACATGAAATACAAATTTGTATATTCTACAACATTTTTCAATGGATGGGAGGTGTTTGAAACGAGGCGGGAAAGTGTGAATATACGGGATTTCAATTCCGTGTTCCTTAATTTACCGGTGCTAAAAAGGCATCCTCGATATGTTCAACAACGAAGTCTTGCCCATGTGGAAGCACCGAGATGACATCGAAGCGGGTTTCACCATCCCAACCCGACTGCATGATATATTCATGCGTGGCATTCACTATGTTGCGTATTTTCCTTGCCGTGATAGCATCCTTGGGATGTTCGAACGTGGTGGTGGAGCGTGTCTTCACCTCCACCACCACCAATTGCCCGTCCTTTTCGGCAATGATATCGAGTTCCAGTTTGCCGCACGACCAGTTGGTGTGGCGGATACGAAATCCCTTTGATACAAGGTATGCCTGAGCCCGGGCTTCGCCCTGGTTGCCCAAAGTATTGTGGTCGGCCATAAATCCGTTGCGTGAGGTTGGTTTGTGTAAATTTTCCAAAAATACAGTTTTTTGCCATATTGCCGTAAATATTAAGGAGATAATATTAATTTTGTACGGAATAAACAACTTATGGCAAAAAAAAATATCCTTCCTGCCTCCATGCGAAACAACCTGCGGACTCACCGCCAGGTTTTTACGCTGAATGATGAAGAAAACAAAGCGTTGAACCGTTATATCACAAAATACAAAGTGAAAAACAAATCGAGGTTCATGCGCGAAACCCTTATGCTGGCTATCATCCGCAAAATGGAAGAAGACCACCCCACCCTGTTCGATTGATTGGCGCTCACACGGTTTTTAGCCAGATTCTTATCCGCATTCCGATTTCCCCCGACCAGGGTCTTTCTCAATCTGTTACAGTTCATTCAACCCCCAAAATTTCACCAGTATGCAATATCTACCGCTCTTTCTTGCTTTTGCTGCGGGCTTGCTTGTTTCGTGGTTTGTGTTGTCGCGCAGAAATACCCGTTGCCGCTCCGATTACGAAAGGGCTGGGAAAGAAGCCCTGGCTATCCAGGCCGAACTCGAATCGCAGAAGTCTGTAGCCAGGGAAATTGCCCGGCTGAAAACCGAAGAAGCAGAGCGTTTGCAGCAAGAATTGATACGGCAGAACGAAATTTCGGCCAATCGTGGCATGGAACTTGCTGGAATGATGGCCGTAAATGAAAATCTATCCGGGAAACTCGAAAACCAGAAAGCCGAATTGGAAGCACTCCAAAAAAGGCTGACCTCGGAATTTGAAAATATTGCCACCAGGATATTAAAGGAACGCTCGAACGAATTCATGCTCTCGAACACCCGGAATCTGGGCGAAATTCTTAACCCATTGAAAGAAAGGATACAACAGTTCGAGAAAAAAGTAGACGAAACCTACGACAAGGAACTCAGGGACAAGATAAGCCTGCGCGAGGAAGTCCGCAAACTCACCGAACTGAATGCCCGCGTGAGCGAGGAGGCGAACAACCTGACCCGGGCATTGAAAGGCGATGTAAAAAAACAGGGGAATTGGGGCGAAATTGTTCTCGAACGTGTCCTTGAACGTTCGGGCTTAATAAAAGGGCAGGAATACGAGCGGGAGAAGGTCCTGGAGGGTGCGGGTCAAAACGTGCAGCGCCCGGATGTGATTATCCATTTGCCCGATTCGAAACACATTGTTGTCGATTCGAAAGTGTCGCTCGTGGCATACGAGCGGTTTGTTGCGGCAGAGCAAGAAGAAATCAGGCAGGCCAGCTTGAAGGAACATATTGCTTCGTTGCGCAGCCACGTGAAACTGCTTGGCGAGAAAAACTACCAGAATGCTCGGGAACTGAACACACCCGACTTCGTGTTGATGTTCGTGCCGATCGAAGGCTCCTTTTCGGTGGCGGTGCAGGGCGACAACGAGTTGTTTTCATTTGCCTGGGAACGGAAAATAGTGATAGTGAGCCCCACGACATTGCTGGCTACCCTGCGCACCATTGCATCTATTTGGAAACAGGAAAACCAGACCCGGAACGCACAGGAGATAGCCCGGTTGAGTGGTGCTTTATATGACAAGTTTATCGGGTTTACCGAGGACATGTCGAGAATCAAACTGAATATCGAACGTGCCGCAGGAGCTTACGATGAAGCGTTGAAGAAAATGAAGGATGGCTCGGGCAATATAATCCGGACTGCTGAAAAAATAAAGGAACTGGGTGCAAAAACCGGAAGTAAATCACTTCCAACAAGTTTTGAGAATTTTTGACCTTTGCCCGTCAGCTATTCTTGGTAATTTTGCGACAGGAAATACCATAAGTAAAAGATTGGAAATATGAGGTTTAACTTTTTGTTGGCACTTGCCTTACTATCAGTTTTCGAAAGTGCTAATGCGTTTGAAATCTCCAGCTTGCCGGACACGGCCAATGTAACACACCATACGGATACAACCCACACTATTGCCACTGTGGGGGCGGAAGTCCAACATGAAGGTTTGTTGGCCGACAACAGCCCCATTGAAAAGCCAGCCAAGTCCATCGAAGACTATTATGCCGAATATGTGACTAATTTCAAGCTTCCTGAAAATCCTGTCCCCGCGGTTATCGACTCGATGGTGTTGCTGAACAATCCCTTCTTTATCGACCTGGTTTACAAGGAGCCCAAACTGAACTTCGACTGGAAGTTCGACCCCGATTTCCATCTGCTTTACTATGGCCAGCCAGCTACCCGGCTCGACAGCGCATTCCTGAAACCGTTCAGGAGAAAAAGTTCCGATGAAATAGTTTTCGAACTGCGTGCCAACGCCCGCGAGGAGATAAACCAGAAACACCTTAACTTCTATATCCTGCGGTTCGACCAGCTGCCCGACCCCACGGGAATAAGAAGCCGGCTCATTGAAGGCAAACCGCTTGAAAAGATTCATTTTGTTGACGATGACAAGCTGATAAGCAGAACTCAGAAAAAACTTTACGTGAAGAAAGAACAGCTGGGTCCATGGACCACCGAAGCTTCCGGGCTGGCACAATTCTCGGAAAATACCGTGTCGTCGAACTGGTACCAGGGAGGGAACAACAATGTTGCCGTGTTGGGGATTCTTACCGGGCACTTGAATTACGATGATAAAAAAGCCATCCAGTGGGACAACTACGGAGAATGGAGAATGGGCTTCAACTCGGTTGAAGGGGATACATTGCGCATGTTCAGCACAAACAATGATATCTTTAAGATAAACAGCAAGTTGGGCATCAAGGCTGGCGGGAATTTGTTCTACAGCGGCTCTGTCGATTTTTCCACGCAGTTTTTCACCAGCTACAAAGGGATTAACTCTACTGTCGTGAAAACCAGATTCCTGACACCGGTCAGGCTGAATGTGGGCGTGGGGTTCGATTACAAATACAAGAAACTCCTCTCGTTGATGCTCTCGCCGGTATCGTACAAATACATTCATATGAGCAACCAGGACAGGCTTGACCCGAAGGATAGGGTCGACCCGAATTTGTTTGGTATCGAGAAAGGGAAAAATTCTTTGAGCGAAATAGGTAGCTCGTTCAAGGCCCAGTTTAGCTACCAATTGACCCACGAAATCCAGTTGGATTCGAGGCTGTCGTTTTACACAAACTACAAGAATGTGGAAGTGGACTGGGAAATTGTTGGCAACATGGTCATCAACCGCTTCCTGTCAACCCGGATTTCATTGAACCCACGGTACGACAATTCCATAATATTGCCCAACGGGGAAAAGAACAAATTGCAATTCAAGCAGTTGATGAGCGTTGGGTTCTCGCACAAGTTCAAATAAATCAGCCAAATAACTGGTGCCAATCGTTGAACTTTGCTTCTTCGGCATCGCCAAAACGCCTGATAGAACTGCGGACACGTTCTAGGGGGAATTCATCGTGCAGGTGGGTTTTCGAATAAAACTTGTCGGCATAGCAAATCACCTGTTCTTCAATCGAAACAGGCTGCATGTCGCGGTGGGGAAGCGGCAGCGCCGTCTTCAATATCAGCTCGAGGCTAAGCCCCACACCGGTGTGCCGTTCGGCGACCAATGCGTGGCGGGGCAATCCTTCTTCGCGCAGCAAGTCCGCCCCCAGATAGCCATGCTCGATATAATGGTGGTTCCCATGGCAATGTATCCGTGGCGCATGGCACCGGAAAATTCCAATATCGTGCAACATGGCTGCTTCCTGGGCAAATGGCAGGTCGATACCGAGTTCGGGATGCAGGTTTGCAACTTGTGTAACTTTGTTTTTTACCAGCTCGCTGTGTTTGGTGATGATGTAATGGGCCTCCGTGCCAGCAGGGTAATATTTTTCGATTATTTGAAGAATATGGTTCATAATGGGTTTGAATGGTGGAGTTACGGTCTTTGATTTATCCGGATTCCCCTGATTCTTTTTATTTTTGTTGTTTGGATTCACGCAGGGAAATCGCTCTTCAATGAAAAAACCAACGGTTTTCTTCTTTGCGTCGACCCTCGTTTTAAAACACAAAGTTACAACATTTCCACCGGAAAGAAGTTTAGGTTTTCGGCTTTCTCCGGTGGTGCTTTTAAAAATCATTATCTTATGAATGGCACACAGCACGACTGCAATTGGCCTGGCAACAACCCCTTGATGCAAGCTTACCACAATGAGGAATGGGGCGTACCCCTGCACGACGACCGCAAGCTTTTTGAATTCATGGTCCTCGATGCTTTTCAGGCCGGGTTGAGCTGGCAGATTGTATTGAAAAAGCGCGAAGGCTTCAGGAAGGCCTTCGATGATTTTGATGTGGAAAAAATAGCCCGATACGGCGAATCAAAAATACAGGAACTTATGCAGGATGCTTCGATAGTCAGGAACCAACTGAAAATCCGCGCCACGGTTACCAATGCACAGGCATTCTTAAGGGTTAGATCCGAATTCGGGACATTCGACCGCTATGTCTGGAGGTTCACAGGCGGAAAAACGCTGGTGAACCATCCCACCTGTAATGCTGAAATACCGGCCACATCGGTCGAATCGGATGCCATGAGCAATGATTTGACTAAAAGAGGCTTTAAATTCGCCGGTTCCACAATTTGTTATGCATTTATGCAGGCTGCAGGCATGGTGAACGATCATCTGGAAGGTTGCCGGTTTAAGCACAGGCAAGCTTAAGGAAACTGCAAGGTGTTGATTGCCTCGAAAACAACCCGTTCGTATTGTGCCAGGTTTTTTGATTTTTTAACCTGCTTGAAAACCTTGTGGCCATCCCTGTAAAAACCGGCATGGTGCAACCAGAATTCTTCGAAGCGCTTCAGGAAATTCAGGTCGCCCGAGTATTTTTGCCTGCCAAGTTCAATCATGTCCGAATGAAAACTTTTTAGCTTGCCCGCTTTTTCATTAGCCGGCAATGCTATCCCCTTGAGTTCCAAAGCCAAGAAAGGATTTTCCACAATGCCGCGACCAATCATGAACCGGCTAACCCGAGGCATCCCGGTCTGAATTTCCATTATGTCAGCTTTGGCACATATGTCTCCATTGTAGCAAACGGCAGGTTTTAAACCCGATGCCAGGCGGAAAAAGGCCTCGCGGTCGGGTTTCCCTTTGTATTGCTGCTTGCCAATCCGGGGGTGGATGATGATTTCATTCAGCGGGAAAGCGTTGAATATCGGGGCAAGCGCTTCAAATTCATTGGCCGTGTCGAGCCCAAGCCGGCATTTTATGGACACAGCGAGTTGTGTTTTTCTGAAAATTTCTTTTAGGAATTGTTCCATATGGGCTGGTTCGGGCAGCATCCCCGAGCCAAGCCCCCTATTTGTGACCATTGGATAAGGACAACCCATGTTGATATTCACCTCGGTATAGCCATGCTCCAGGCACAATTCCTCGAACAGCGCAAACGACAAGGCATCGTTCCCCAGGAACTGTGGTACCGGTTTCTGGTGCTGGTTGTGTTCGGGAAGAATGTCGTTGCACTGTGCGGGCCGGTAAAACCCGTTGTTCTGTACCCGGATAAAGGGCGAAAAGGTTTTGTCGAACCCTCCGATGTTTTTGCAATACGACTCCCTGAAAATCCAGTCGGTAAGGCCTTGCAGTGGTGCTAAATATATTTCCATGGCAAACGTTAGAATACCGTGCAAAGATAGCGAATGTTTGTATCATAATGGAATGGGCGGATTCCCGGCTCGGGCATCGAATCAAGGCATGCACTTTTTCCTCCGGCTGGGACAACTACCTATTTGGCAGGTTAATACGCTGTCCGGGTTTGTATTTCCATAAAAATTGCATTACCTTTGCATCCTGCTTTTGCACGTGTTGCAAAACGTGTGCTTGTACACCACGTAAAAAACAAGAACAATGAAAAAACAAGTTTCCGTCACATTCATGTTTCTCGGGCTGCTATTCGCTGTTTGCCTGATTGTTTCCAACATTATCACCCAGAAGCTCATTACTATTTGGGGAATCGAAACCACCGCCGGCCTGATTATTTTCCCCCTTTCGTACATTATCAACGACCTGGTCGCCGAGGTGTGGGGCTACCGGAAGGTGCGCCTGGTTATCTGGGGTGGTTTCCTAATGAATTTCCTGGTTGTGATTGTTTTCCGGCTGAGTATAATACTGCCCGGTTCGGAGCATTTCGCAAACCAGGCCGCCTACCAGTTGATTCTTGGCAATACCGAACGCATTGTCGTGGCCAGTTTCATTGCCTTCCTTTCGGGTTCGTTCCTCAATGCCTATGTCATGAGCAAGATGAAAATCATGCAACGCGGCCGCGGTTTTTCCCTTCGGGCCGTGGTGTCCACCATTGTGGGCGAAGGCGCCGATTCGCTGGTTTTTTTCACCATTGCCTTTGCAGGGATTATTCCCCAGCATGCCTTGCTCATGCTGGTATTAACCCAAACTGCCATGAAAACCGGCTACGAAATTCTGGCTCTCCCCGTGACTAACCTGGTGGTAAAATGGGTGAAAAAGCTTGAACAAACCGATGTGTACGACAAAGGGGTGTCGTACAATCCGCTGAAGGTGAAAGAACTTTGAATGGATTAACGGATTTCGCCCTATTGAATTCCCACAAAAAAACCGGAGCGCTGAATTCTCCGGTTTTTTCGTTTTTAAATTCCTACCATGGTTTTAAAAAACGGGTTCTTTTGTTGACTGGCAACCGGGTTATGTCGAGCGACCTGTCGTAATAGGTCAGTTCCCCCGTGAAACTCCCGTCCAGGTCCTTGTTGTCGGCTGTCTTGAAATCGCAGGTAATGGTTACCATGCCACCTGTTTTCGCGAGATTGAAAGTGCCGCTTGTAATACGTTTCAGGGTCGATTTGGTCGTGTTTTTTTCGTAATACGAAATAGTGGCTCCCAGTATGTAAACTTCGTCATCAATGGTGTCGTTCAAGCCGGGTGCCACCGTGTTTTTCAGCCCCGTGCTGTCTATTGTGTATGTACCGGCAGGCAGTTCTGAAGATTCTGCCGAAATGAAAATATCCTCGAGGAACAAATATTGGCCGTATCCCACGAGACTTCCATCTTTGGTGATTTTCAACGAATCGGAGAAAAGCGACAAGGAAACCACGTTGTTGGGGTTGCCATAGCGGTTGTAATAAGGCCCGAAAAACTCGGCATACCCGAAACTGTAGTGGGGATTGGCTTCGTAAACATATGGCGGAATAGGATTATTGCCGGCACACGAAACCATGAATAGGAGGATGAGAAACCCCACACCCCCCTGAAGAGGAAACTTCAGGAATCGTATGATTTGTAGACTTTCTTTGATTTTATTTAATGACTGTTTCATGGCGAAAGTTGTTAGTTTGAAAACGATTTCATTACAACAAGGGAATTAACGTGAAAAAACTCAAATGTTGTTTTTTTGGGAATTTATTTAAACCAAATAGGTAATTTTGATTCACGTTAGTCCGGGATTCTTTGAATTTCTTTTTGATTTAATAAGAGTTTGTCTTATATCGAGCTACGTTAATTAGGCAAATTACAAGAAACAACAAGTAAGTAATCAAGAGAATCTAGTTCGTCTATTGTGGTTCACATTAATCCCGAAGTTGGTTTAACCGGATGTACCGAACAGGATAATAGGAGGTTACGAACCCCATAATCAGTACGGTGATGAAAACCAACAGAATGTCGACCGGGTTGGTCGAGACAGGATAGGCATCGACCACATAACCGCTCCCCAGTTTCAGGAATCCGAAATATTCCTGCAACAGGCACAGGAGCGTTCCCAAAACAATACCTGCAACAGCTCCAACCACAGCAATCAGCCAGCCTTCGAACAGGAAAATCCGTTTCACCAGCCGGCTGTCAGCGCCTAAATTCCGGAGTGTTTGAATGTCGGCTTTTTTATCAATAATAAGCATGGACAATGAACCAATGATATTGAAACTGGCAATCAGTAAAATGAAACACAGAATCAGGTATGTGATCCATTTCTCGATTTTCATGATCTTGAAAAAGCTCTCCTGCTGTTCGTAGCGGTTTTTCACCTGGAATTTTTCCCCCAGCAGCCCCCTGATTTGCGCCTGTACCCTATCGTGGTCAGCATTTCCACGCAATTTCAACTCCACTGCCGTAACCTTGCTTTTGCCGTAGCCGAACAGTTCGCGGGCCAGGCCAATGGACACCAGCACATAGTGGTCGTCGTACTGCAACTGGCTCACAGAAAAGATGCCCGAAACAAAAGTTGCCTGTTGGTTGAAACTGTTCTCGGGGCGTAGCAGGTTGATTCGCGAGGTTCTTTTCGGGGCATAAATATACAGGGGGTCGATGAAATGTGCATTCAACCCTAGGATTGTTGCCACGCCAACTCCAGGAACAGAACGCTCGAAAGCCCCGTCGTACAATTCGAATTTCCCATCGTACATAATGCTGTCGATACGGGTCGATTTTGCGAAACTGCTGCCCACACCCTTGATTACGGCGGGCATCTGCTTGTCTTTGAACCGGAGCAAGGCATTGTCTTCGACCACTTCGGTGAAATAAGCCACCGATTTCATTTTCCGGATTCCAGCCATTTCCTTGGTGTGCGCATCAAAGGTTTTCCCCTGGGCTACCGTGATTTTCAGGTCGGGATCGAAAGACGAAAACATGTCGGATATCAATGTCTCGAAACCATTGAAAACCGAAAGCACACATACCAGGGCCATGGTGCCGATA
>DATGXD010000216.1:0-4479 GCA_035299105.1 Paludibacter sp.
GCCACACCTGCCTAACACTGGCGAAATCAAGGCCATCAAGCTGTTGAGCGTGGCCGGGGCATACTGGCGCGGCGACGAAAAACGTAAAATGCTCACCCGCATTTACGGTATCACGTTTCCGAAAAAGAAAATGCTCGATGACTACCTCGTGTTGCTGGAAGAAGCAAAAAAACGAGACCACCGCAAAATAGGCAAGGAACTGGAACTCTTCACTTTTTCCGAAATGGTGGGCAAAGGGTTACCCTTGTGGTTGCCACGCGGAACTGCCTTGCGCCTGCGCCTCGAAGACTTTTTGAAAAAAATCCAGCGCCGGTTCGATTACCAGCAGGTAATGACGCCGCATATCGGGAACAAGCAATTGTACGTGACTTCGGGCCACTATGCCAAATACGGCAAGGATTCGTTCCAGCCAATCCACACGCCCGAAGAAGGAGAAGAATACCTGCTGAAACCAATGAACTGCCCGCACCACTGCGAAATTTACAAGTTCAAGCCCCGCTCGTACCGCGACCTGCCGGTGCGCATGGCCGAATTTGGTACGGTGTACCGTTACGAACAAAGCGGCGAGCTCCACGGCCTGACCCGCGTGCGCAGCTTCACGCAGGACGATGCACACATTTTCTGCCGTCCCGACCAGGTGAAGGATGAATTCCTGAAGGTAATGGACATTATCTTCATTATTTTCAATGCCCTGGAATTCGAAAACTTCGAAGCGCAGATTTCGCTCCGCGACCCGAACAACAAGGAAAAATACATTGGCTCGGACGAAAACTGGGAACGTGCCGAACGCGCCATTGTGGAAGCCTGCGAGGAAAAAGGCCTCAAAGCCCGGGTCGAAACCGGTGAAGCTGCATTCTACGGCCCGAAACTCGACTTTATGGTGAAAGACGCCATCGGCCGCCGCTGGCAGTTGGGTACCATCCAGGTGGATTACAACCTGCCCGAACGTTTCGAGCTGGAATACACCGGCGAGGACAACGCCAAACACCGCCCGGTAATGATTCACCGTGCGCCGTTTGGCTCGATGGAGCGTTTCGTGGCCGTGCTGATTGAGCATACCGCCGGGAAATTCCCATTGTGGCTTACTCCCGACCAGGTAGTGATCCTGCCTATCAGCGAAAAGTTCAACGATTATGCATTCGAAATTGCCAAAACGCTGAATTCGCAGGATGTGCGTGTACAGGTAGACGACCGCAACGAAAAAATCGGCCGTAAAATCCGCGACAACGAGTTGAAACGTATTCCCTACATGCTGATTGTGGGCGAGAAGGAAGCCGAAAACGGCGAAGTTTCCATACGCAAGCAAGGCGAAGGCGACAAGGGCAGCATGAAGGTGGAAGATTTTGCCAAACTGGTGAATGACGAAGTGAATGCGTTGGTGAACAGGTATTGATTCAGAACCAAGAACCAAGAGCCAAGAGCCAAGACAATAAGCCCCCGAACCATTCTACCGGTTCGGGGGCTTTCGTTTGTAAGTGTCACATGAAAATTATCCCGGGAACACTGACTGCCCAATTCAAAACCAAACGTCAAGAAGGTGTTTGGGGAATAAATGGAAAACCACTAGTACAAGCATGAAAAGCAACATATACATATTCATACTGACAAAGGATTTTTTCAAACTAACCGATTCCCCGAACGAAAGACGGGTAAAAATAGAAATGAAAAGGATATTCAGCACAAAAATTGCCAGGAAAAACAACGTGGAAGCATTCTCCATAAAGAAGGGAACCAGCAAAGCCGAAAGGGAAGTTGCAACAATCCATACATAAATAAGACGTACGACATGGTTAGGATTGACTGATTGATGGATAGTCGGGAATCCGGCAGCTTCGTACTCGCTTGCATAGTTGAGCATGAGCAGCCAAAAGTGCGGCACCTGCCAGATAAAAATAAAAAAAGCAATGAAGACAATGGCAAGTTCCGTTAAAGAACCTCCGGCGGCCGTCCAACCGATAAACACAGGCACCACCCCGACCAATGCCCCCGGAACAACAGCAAAGGCTGTCACTCTTTTCAAATTGGTGTACATCCCGTTGTACCACAACACATTAAAAAGACCGAGCAGTGCAGGCAGTGCCCCAAATGCCGAAAAAAGCAAATTGAACCCTTCCCATATCAACAACATGGAGATTACCAAGGCATTAACCGGGGAGATAACGCCCTTGGGAATGGGGCGGGACAAAGTCCGGGGCATACGGGCATCATATTTCCGGTCCTGGTATTGATTCAATGCCCCCGACCCGCCGGCCAAAACAAATACCCCGATGGCCAGCTGCAATACAAGCAAGTCGATTTTTGCGTTGTAAACAATGTATCCGGCAATGGATGTGAAAGTTACAGCCAGCCCAATCCGGTATTTAATCAACAAAAAAAAATGTTTTAAATAATTCATAAAAGACTCTCCCCGTTTACTTGCCTACCCAACTCGCCTACTTATTTCAGCGTTTCCAAATACTCAATAATCTGTCCAACTTCCGCATCTTTCACAAGTCCCTTATAACTTTTCATCACTCCGGGCGGAAAACCCGACACAAGGTCCTTGTCGGGGTCTAAAATGGCAGTGGAAACATACAGGCTATCGGCGGCAATTTTCCGGTTCGCACCGTTGGTCACCACTTCAACCATCGACCCGTAAAGACCTTTGAATGATGGCCCCACCAACTTTTTCCCATCGAGGGAATGGCAGCCGAGGCAGCCGTTTTTTTCAAGCACCTTGAAGCCGAGATTGTCGTTGTCCATTTTCTTGGCCGGTAATGCAGCCAGCCATTTGCCAAACGCCTGTTCATCGACAATTCGCACAATGGCATGCATGTAAGCGTGGCTGACCCCGCAGTAGAGGGAACAGAAAATATCGTAATCGCCCAACTCCCCGGGAATGAACCAGGTATAATTGTTCTGCCCCGGAACCGCATCTTCTTTTACCCTGAACGAAGGGATATAAAACCCGTGTATGACATCGCGGGAATGCAAACCGAGATGAACCGGTTTGTTAATTGGCAGAACCAGGGTATCTGCCACCTTCCGACCCGGGTATTCGAACGACCATGCCCACATTTGTGCAACCACTTTCACACGCATGGCATTTGCCGGGCTGTCACGCATGGGTAAAAACTGCTTCCAGCCAATGTAAAACATGAAAAGCACCAGCAAAACCGGAATTACCGTCCAGGTAATTTCGAGGCGTGGGTTATCCTGTACCTGCACCGGTTGTGCATGCCGTTTCTTATTATACCGGATCAGGAACAGGACCATAATGCCGGTAATCAACACCAAAAAAAACAGGCAAATCCCGATTATAACCAGGAAAACATTATCCACGCCCTTTACGAAGTTCGATGCATTTGAAAACATAATCGTTTGTTTTATAAGCAGTAATACATAACTCGCCTGCAGACCTTACCTGAATGCATAATCGACAAACGTAAACACAAGCAAGGCTGCGTACAACAGGAAAACCATGCCGACCAACAATTTGAGAGCCAGGGTTTCGTATCTCAGGTGCATGAAATACGAAAGCACCAGGAACGATTTCACCCCGGCAATCAGCAAGGCAATCATTATGCTGTAAGGCGCCAGGCTCAGGGAGGTAACAGTGACAGTAATAAATACCAATAGCATAAGCACCAGCAGTACTTTTGCCAACACAAGGTAACCGGTAATATGCGAAGTATTGTTTGCCATTCTATTTTTTTTTATCAAAACAATTCAACGGTACTTCAATGCAAGGAATGTCCAAAACCCCGCCATCAGGTAATAAGATACAACAACGGGAACAGGAAAATCCAGATCAGGTCGACCAGGTGCCAGTAAAGGGCGCCGTTTTCCAGGATGTGGAACCGCTGGCTATGGATGCTTCCAACCTTTACCTTCACAAAAGCAATAGACAGCAACACCATCCCAACGACAATATGCAGGGCATGCAACCCCGTCATGAAAAAATACAGGCTGAAATAAATCAGGTCGCCGCGGTCGAGCATGGGCATTAACCGCGAGCCCGGGTAAAGTCGATGCTCGATTTTCACACCCCATTCGATGTATTTGTTGAATAAAAAAACAAGTGCCATCAACAGTGTAAGCCCAACGAGCACCAATGTGAGTTTCTTATTGCCCTGCTGGATAGCGCTTACAGCCATGGCAATAGTCATGCTGCTGAACAAAAGCGCAAGGGTGTTGATTGTCCCGATAGTTACATTCAACTCCAGGCTGGCCTCGTGAAAATTGACCGGGTACCGCGCCCTGAAAATGGAATAGACCAGGAACAATCCGCCAAACAATAGCAGTTCTGTGAAAATAAAGAGCCACATGCCCATCTTGGCTGTTTCTCTGTTTTCGTGGAGTCCCACTTGCTCCACCTGTTCGGCTTTTTCTATTATTTGGTTCATTGGCCAGCCAAGTTATAAAGTACACATACAAAAAAAATCACCACACTATCACATCAACCGGCATCATAGCCGTGCCTACTTGCTATTTATACTC
>DATGXD010000217.1:0-1594 GCA_035299105.1 Paludibacter sp.
AATTGTAAAGTATTCAAATTGTACTGTACCATTCCGAAATCGCAACACACATAGATGATGTCGTTGTAGTCCATGAAATGATTGATTTTCTTGACGTTTTGCGGAATGGCTTTGTTGATGATATCCACTACATTGAGCATCGAGCCATCCACTTCATTATACACGATAATCAGTCCGTTTTCGTATCCGATAATGGTTTTTCTCAGCGTTGGACTGTGGTAAACTGCCGTAATAGTCAAGCCCGATAGCCCATCGATAGTATTGAGAATTTTGGTGGTTCCCGAAGCAAGGTCTTCTGAAAAAATAGCATTCTCGGTCGCTGCGATAATTTTGTTGGTGTCTTGCGAAAGGTCGTTGATTTGGTTGTACGAGAAATAGCCTTTCCAGGATTGGCGGTTTTGGGACTGTCCGACAAAAATCACAAAAACCGAAATAATGCTGAGGAAAAATACTTTCATTAAAATGTAGCTTGATTGAACACAAATATAGTGTAAAACGAAAAAAACAAACGTTTAATATACGCCATAAAAAAAGCCTTTTGCAATCTGCAGCAAAAGGCTTTTCAACTTAAGTATCAGGCAAAACGATTGTAGTTGGGCAATCGTCTTGCTTTATTGTTCAAGATTATACTACTCCTTGACCCAACATGGCATCGGCAACTTTCACAAAACCGGCAATGTTGGCTCCTTTTACGTAATCCACGTAACCGGTTCCGTCTGCTCCGTATTTTACGCAAGCCGAATGGATGTTCAGCATAATATTGTGTAATCTTTGGTCTACTTCTTCCGAAGTCCAGCTCAAACGCAATGAGTTTTGTGACATTTCCAAACCTGAAGTCGCTACACCACCGGCATTCGATGCTTTTCCTGGTGCAAATAAAATTTTGGCATTGGTAAACACTTCAACCGCTTCCGGTGTAGAAGGCATATTAGCTCCTTCAGCCACACAGATGCAACCATTAGCTACGAGCATTTTTGCCTCGTCTTCGTTAAGTTCGTTTTGAGTAGCACAAGGCAAGGCCACGTCGCATTTCACTTCCCAAGGACGTTTTCCAGCAACATATTTTGCATTCGGGTATTTTTTTACGTACTCAGAAATACGCGCATAGTCTACGTTTTTGATTTGCATTACATGAGCGAGTTTCTCAGCATCGATTCCGTCTGCATCGTAAATGTATCCGGCAGAATCCGAAAGCGTAACTACTTTACCGCCTAATTGTGTCGCTTTTTCAGCAGCGTATTGTGCCACGTTTCCAGAACCTGAAATGACTACGGTTTTTCCTTTGAAACTATCGCCTTTGGTTTCCAACATCGCCTGTGCGAAATAAACATCCCCATAACCGGTAGCTTCCGGACGAATCAACGATCCTCCGAATGAAATTCCTTTACCGGTCAAAACACCCGTAAATTCGTTTCTAAGTCTTTTGTATTGTCCGAACATGTAACCCACTTCTCGTCCGCCCACACCGATATCTCCGGCAGGAACATCTGTATCAGCACCAATATGTTTGGAAAGTTCGGTCATGAAAGCTTGGCAGAAACGCATGATTTCGTTGTCTGATTTTCCTTTCGGATCAAAGTCAGCACCACCTTTT
>DATGXD010000218.1:0-8384 GCA_035299105.1 Paludibacter sp.
ATAAAAGCCAGTTGCACATACCCCGTACCCGCATTGGGTTTTACTTTCTGCCGGATATTGGCGTATGCATGGCCGATTTTCCGGGTCAGCGGGCCAAGTCCTGGATATATCGGCAAAACAGGTTCAATGGCTTCGTTGAGCTTTTCCTGAAGGATGTTGGCCGCCATGGCGAAGAAAGAATTGTTGAATTCAACGATATTCCGGTCGCTCCGCCAGTTCGTGTCCAGGTTTTCCTCGTGGAGGTCGTCGCTCCGGAAATCAGCCAGGATTTGTTCATCAAGCAATTTCCAGTCCGAATTCCGCCAGCGGTAAATGCTTTGCTTCACATCGCCCACCACCAGGTTGAAACGGTTTTCGGAAAGGCTGTTGGCCAGCAGCGGATGGAAATTCTTCCATTGCAGCGTGGAAGTGTCCTGGAATTCGTCGATCATGAAATTTTCAATCTGGATGCCCGTCTTCTCATACACAAACGGCGCATCGCTGTTGTCGATAATGCGGTTGAGCAGCATGTTGGAATCGGTGATCAGCATGGAATTCTGCTCGTCGGTGAGGTTTTTCACCTGCATGGCCAAATCGGACAAAATGCCGAGGGTGCTGATATTTTTCAACACAAGGTTGGCCGAATTGTATTCCACTATATCGACATTCAACAGCTCCACGATTTTCAGCACACAAGCCTGCAACCCGTTTTGGTAGGCCGCTTCGATAGCCGATTTCAGGGACAGGTCCTTCGCCACGGCTTTGGTGTAACAGTTGCCAACATCTTCGCCGTAAGCGGCGAAACGTTTGCCAATCTCAAATTTCCCCTTGAGTAACTTCTCGAAAGTCGTAGTGGTCTGGTACGAAAAATGCTCGTGCGACAAGCCGTGCGCTGCCATTATGCTTAGGGCTTGGGACGCTGTTTGCTTGATATTTCCTTCAAATGATTTTTGTATGGCAAGGAGTTTTTTCCGGTATCCCGACAGGAATTCTCGCTCGTGGAGTTTCCGGTTGGTGTCTTCGGCTTTATGCTGGTAGTTTTCCTTGAAAATTTCCTGCCCCAGTTCCATGATATTGCCACGCATGTTCCAGCTTTCCGCCCGTTCGATGCGTTCTTCGGCATACGAAGTGAGCCATTGGAGCAGTTGCTTGTTTTCTTCTTTCGACAAATCCATGAACAGGTTGTCGACCGACTGGTCGAGGGTCTGCTTGTTGTCGAGTTCCAGGTTGTAACCTCCATGCACACCAATGTCGCGGGCAAACGAACGAATCACCTGCTGGAAAAAACGGTCGATAGTGCTTATGGAAAATGAAGTATAATCGTGCAGGATACCAACCAACACATGCCTTGCATGCGAATTCACGGCCTCCCTATCCATTTTGAACCGCTCCGACAATCCGGCCCGGTAATCGGATGGTTCGCCTTGTGCAAGCAAATGCAATTCCTTCAAAATGCGGGTTTTCATTTCATCGGTAGCCTTGTTGGTGAAGGTAACGGCGAGTATGCGGCGATGCCCCCGCTCCTTTTTGGGGTCGAACAACAAATGGATGTATTCTTTGGTTAACCGGTGTGTCTTGCCCGACCCGGCTGAAGCCCGATAAATATTGAGCATGAGGAAAGGTACTTTTTTAGCCCAAAGATAATTCTTCCTTTTAAAAAAGCAAGGCATCAAAACACAACAACGGCCGTACTTCTTGAAAAAAGATACGGCCGTTGGGTCTGACAGGTCAGGCTTCCTTTTTAGACAGCCTCTTTGATAGCTCTCATTTTTTGGGGGTAGTGGTGGTTGCACCGGTTTTGGTGTCTACCGGCGGATTTGAAGTGGAACAGCTTGCAACTGCCAGCAAACATACCAAAAGGACAAACGAAACGGTGGCGCTTCTTTTACTTTTCAAATTCATGTTATGTGATTTATAAATTTGTAATTATAACACAAATGTAGCTGAATTATTTTGTCTGGCAGGGCGCAAGTCCAAAACATTAACATATATTAGCTGTTTATTTAAAATTTATTTTCCTCACTTTGAATCCCATTCCGGAAAGTATTTCGGCAATTTTCACACGGAAATCGCCTTGTACCAGTATTTCACCATCGCGCGAGGAGCCCCCGGCCCCGCACTTCACTTTCAGTGTCTTGGCAAGTTCCTTCAACTCGTCATCCGTTCCCTGGAATTCGGTCACCAGGGTGGCAGGTTTCCCATTCCGCTTGTCAAGTTCCACACGCAAGGGTTCCGACTGCCGTTTTTTCTCATGATTAACAACTACCGGCTCAGCAGTTTCGTCTACTTGCGGAACTTCCGGTTTGATGGCATTCAATTTATCTTTCCAATCCATACTGCATTCCAGTTTTCCCTTACGGGGAATAATTTTAATATTTATATCTTGACTTCCTTTCTTACCTCCCGGAGAAAGATTTCTTCATTTCCCTGAAAAATTCCCAAATGATGATTCCACCCGTGACACTCACGTTCAGCGAATGCTTGGTGCCAAATTGCGGGATTTCTATGCAACCATCGCAGGCATCCACCACCGATTGCTGCACTCCTTTTACTTCGTTTCCCAGGACTACAGCGTATTTCCTGGCAGTTTCAAGCTTCAATTCGGGTAGCGAGATACTTCCTTCGGCCTGCTCGATGGCGAACACCGTGAATCCTTTTTGCCGGAGTTCGTCCAATGCCTGGTGTGTGTCTTCAAAATATTTCCATGCCACCGTATTCTCGGCTCCCAGGGCGGTTTTATGGATTTCGGCTTGCGGGGGCGTGCTGGTAATCCCACAGAGGTAAACTGCTTCCACCAGGAAAGCATCGGCTGTCCGGAACACCGAACCTACATTGTGCAGGCTGCGCACGTTGTCGAGTACAACCACGAGGGCAGTTTTTTTTTCTGCTTTGAACTCCTCCACCGTGAGGCGGTTCATTTCGGTAATCTTACGTTTTTTCATTCAAAAAAAAGGAACGGCAAAAAATCAGGCCAATGTGAAATCGAGTTGCTTCTTATCGAGGTTGGCTTTGGCCACCTTCACGGTGATGGCATCGCCCACCTGGTAGCGCTTTTGATAACGGCGTCCCAGCAGGCAATAATTTTTATCATCGAAAGTATAATAATCATCATCCAGGTCGCGTATGGGAATCATGCCTTCGCACTTGTTTTCAAGCAATTCCACATAAATTCCCCATTCGGTCACGCCCGATATTACGCCATCGAAAACCAGGCCAATGCGGTCGGACATGAATTCAACTTGCTTGTATTTAATGGAGGCCCGCTCGGCGCTGGCAGCCAATTGCTCCATGGCCGAGCTATGTTCGCAGTAGCCCTCCCATTCGCTGGCGTTTACGCTTCTTCCACCGGCCAGGTATTTTTCCAGCAACCGGTGGACCATCATGTCGGGGTAACGGCGGATAGGCGAAGTGAAATGCGTGTAGAAATCGAACGCCAGGCCGTAATGGCCGATATTCGAAGTGGAATAAATGGCTTTTGCCATCGAACGGATGGCGAGTGTTTCAATCAGGTCCTGCTCCTTTTTCCCTTGCACTGCATCCAGCAAGGCGTTTATCGAGCTGGATACGGCGGCCTGTTTCCCGGAAGTCTTGATGTGGTACCCGAAGCGTTTGATAAAAACAGCGAAGGTATTCAGTTTGTCCTCATTCGGCAGGTCGTGTATCCTGTACACGAATGTTTTGGCTTTCTGGCCTTTCGGCGATTTTCCAATATGCGTTGCCACGGTTTTATTTGCCAGCAGCATGAATTCTTCTATCAACTTGTTCGAATCTTTTTGTTCCTTGAAATATACCGAGGTGGGCTTGCCCTTTTCGTCGATTTCAAAGCGCACCTCCACGCGGTCGAAGGCAATGGCGCCTTTGGCGAAACGTTCTTCCCTGAGCTTTTTTGCCAGGCCATCAAGCGCCAGGATTTCTTCGCTGAAATCTCCCTGCCCCGTTTCGATAATGGTTTGCGCTTCTTCGTAAGTGAAGCGCCGGTTGCTGCAAATCACCGTTTTGGCTATCTCGTAATGCTTGATTTCAGCGTCATCGTTCATCTGGAAAATAACCGAATAGGTGAGTTTGTCTTCGCCCGGACGTAGCGAGCATATGCCGTTCGACAGGTGTTCGGGCAGCATGGGGATGGTGCGGTCGACCAGGTAAACGGATGTGGCTCGGTTTTGGGCTTCCTGCTCGATGATACTGTCCGGGGTGACGTAATGGGTAACATCGGCAATGTGTACACCGACTTCCCAAAGCCCGCCATCGAGTTTCCTCAGCGACAGGGCGTCGTCAAAATCCTTTGCATCGCGCGGGTCGATGGTGAAAGTGGTCACGTGCCGCATGTCGATGCGCCTGGCCACTTCGGACAGGGTTATGCCGGCATCGATTTTGTCTGCTTCCTTTTCCACATCGGACGGATATTTGTATGGCAGGCCGAATTCGGCCAGGATGGCGTGCATTTCGGTGGTGTTGTCGCCCTTATCACCCAGCACATCAAGTACTTCACCCACCGGGTTTTTGGCATTCGACTCCCAGCCAAGCAATTTCACCACGGCTTTCTGCCCGTTTTTCCCACCTTTGAGTTTGTTTTTCGGGATAAAAATATCATTTGCCATGACACGGCTGTCGAGCGTAAGGAAGGCATAGCTGTCGGAAACTTGCAGTATTCCCACAAAGGTGTCCTGGGCTCTTTTCAACACTTCAACCACCTCACCTTCGGGCTGCTGCCCCTTGCGGCGGGCATAGAGGTACACTTTCACCCGGTCGTTGAGCAGCGCATGGTTTGTTTTACGTTCGGGAATAAAAACCGGCTCGCCACCATCATCGGGAATGAGGTAGGTTTTCACACCTTGCCGGTCGATAACCCCTTCCACATGGCTTCCACGGGAATTCACCCTGAATTTTCCACGGGAGGTTTCGACCAGGAAATCTTCATCCAGCAGGTCGTACAAGATTTGATTAACGAAAATCCGTTGCGATTCAGAATTAATCTCCAGCAGGTTGGAAATTTGCTTGTAATTGAATGTCTTATCCACATTGTCGTTAAATATGCCGACAATGCCGCGTACCATTTCTTTCTTATTGACACGCTTGCTGTGCGAGTTTTTTTTCTTTCTGGACATTTCCCCGGAGCTTTTAATTATTAACCAAACGGCAAACCATCAGATTTTTAACCGTTACCGTTTTGCAAATATACAACAAAGCTTCGAGAAGTATCGTTTTTATATAACCCCAGGAAGTATTTTCCGGATTTCATAAAATTATTAGTAATTTCGCACACCAATTTTTCCAACAACAAACGAAATGAAAAACAAGATCGCATTTATTATAAATCCGAATTCTGGCGTAAAAAAGAAAAGGGATTTGCCCGGACTGATTCAGAAAGGATTGAATGCAGAACTCTTTTCGCCTGAAATTGTTTTCACCCAATACAGGGGACATGGCACCGAACTTGCTTCGGAATTCGTTTCGCACAAGTTCAAGTACATCGTTGCCGTGGGTGGCGATGGAACCGTGAATGAAGTTGCCCGTGCACTGGTACATACCAGTTGCACGCTGGGCATTATCCCCATCGGGTCGGGAAACGGGCTGGCCAGGCATCTGGGAATCCCCACCGACGTTGTCAAGGCCATTTCGAACCTGAATTGTTCCGAATCCATCCACATCGATTACGGGCTCGTGAACGGGCGGCCGTTTTTCTGCACCTGCGGCAGCGGATTCGATGCGTACGTAAGCACCGAATTTGCCAAAGGGAAAAGACGCGGCATCATGTCGTACATCGAAAAAATCATTACAGGCTATTTTTCGTACAAATCGCAAAACTGCCAGCTAAAGGGCAAAGGCATCGACTTAACTGCCAAAGCTTTTGTCCTGACGTTTGCCAACGCTTCGCAATGGGGGAACAACGCCTACATTGCGCCACAGGCAAGTGTCCAGGACGGGCAAATGGATATTTCCATCATGAGTAACTTCCCCATTATTGCGATTCCCTCGCTGGCGATACAGCTTTTCACCAAAACCATCAACAAGGACCTGTTCATGACCACCATGCGGTCGGACGAGATTTTACTGACCCGCGATGAGCCGGGACCTTTCCACTACGATGGCGAGCCATACGAAGAAGGCAAGGAAATCCATGTGAAAATGGTGCCCGACGGGTTGAAAGTGCTTGTCAGGAAAAGGTTCTGAGCGCCAGCAAAGTGCGTCCCAACGGGGCAAGACAACTTCATGAACCTTCCACAAGCAACTGGCTAATCAACCCGGCTATTTTTTGCAGGTAAACCACATCCGTTTCGTCCAACACACCATAGCGTTCGCTGTCGACATCGAGCACACCCCTCACCTGCCCTGCCGAATCGAAAACCGGCACCACTATTTCGGACACCGACAGGCTGCTGCAAGCAATATGCCCCGGAAACTTTCCGACATCAGGCACAAGCAGGCTACGCGCTTCTTCCCAGGCTGTGCCGCACACGCCTCGCCCAAATTTTATCCGGGTGCAAGCCACCGGCCCCTGGAAAGGCCCGAGAACCAGTTCGCCACCTTTCACCCAATAGAAACCCACCCACCACCAGCCAAATACCCCTTTCAAGGCCGCGCTAATATTGGACAGGTTGGCCACCAGGTCAGGTTCGCCACCCGTTAATGCTGCCAGCTGGGGAAGCAAGCTTTCGTACATTCCTTTTTTACCGCCATTGGTATTAACAAACAATTCTTCCGCCATAGTGTTAATCTTTCAATGTTTGCAAAATTACAATTTACAGGGAAATAATGCCGGTTTCCATTCCACTCTTTTTGCGAAACAAATTAGCGGAATTGTTTCCCATACCAGCTTTTCGTGGAAAACAACAAGAGGGACTCACTAAAAAATAAAAAAACCAACAAGAAACCCTCAAATATTTTGTTAAGTTCGGAAAATAATGCTTCCTTTGCATTTACACACTAAATTCACGGTTTGTTGTTCCCTGCACAGAATATTATTTCTCCCAATAAATGTTTTTCATTCTAAAACAACTATTTAATCATGAAAAGAAGCCTTTTTAATTTGATTTTCCCGGTTTTGCTTCTGGCAGCCACGAATGGCACGGCCCAGCAAAACCAACCCATTCCAATGGATCCTAAAATCAGGTATGGAACGCTTGACAATGGCCTCACCTACTATATCCGGGCCAACAAGGAACCCAAGCAGCGCGCCGAATTCTACATCGCGCAAAACGTGGGCGCCATCCTCGAAAACGACAACCAGAATGGGCTGGCCCACTTCCTGGAACACATGGCGTTCAACGGCACCAAAAACTTCCCGGGCAAAGGGATTATAAACTACTTCGAAACCATCGGGGTGAAATTCGGCGCCAACATCAACGCCCACACTTCGCTCGATGAAACGGTTTACAACCTTTCGAACGTACCCACCTACCGCGAAGGCATTATCGACTCGGCCCTGCTGGCACTACACGACTGGTCGGGTTTTATTTCGCTCGAGGACAAGGAAATAGACGATGAACGGGGCGTAATCCGCGAAGAATGGCGTACCGGCGCCGGGCCCGAACGGCGCATGTGGAAGGAATCGAACAAGCAGAAATATCCCGGTTCGCAATACGCCATCCGCGATGTGATTGGCGACACGGCCATTATAAACAATTTCAAGTACCAAACGCTGCGCGATTATTACAGGAAATGGTACCACCCCGACCTACAGGCAATACTGGTTGTGGGCGATGTGGATGTGGATAGAATAGAAGCAAAAATCAAATCGTTGTTCGCCGCCATCCCGAAAAGGGAAAATCCCGACAAAAGGGTTATTTACCCCATTTACAACAACGACAAGCCTATCGTGTCGGTGGTAAAAGACCCCGAGGCCCGCATGACTTACATCGAGCTGGAATACAAACACGAAAGACTCCCCAAAGAAATAAAGCTTTCGATGCAAGGCTATGCCCTTGGAACGGTTAATTCACTGATTTCGAACATGCTCGGCAACCGGTTCGATGAAATTACCGAAAAAGCCGATGCGCCTTTTGTGAATGCTTATGCTTATTATGGCGAACTTGTGAAATCGACCGATGCCTTCCAAATGATGGCCATACCGAAGGAAGGCAAGGAAATGGAGGGATTGAATGCCTTGCTGCTTGAAGCCGAAAAAATGAAACGGTTCGGGTTCACCAATTCGGAACTGGACCGCGCCAAAACCAACTTGCTGAAACAAGTAGAAAAAGCATACAACGAACGCGACAACCAGAAAAATGAAAACCTCGTGCATGAATACACCCGCAATTTCTTAAACGATGAACCTATCCCGGGCATCGAGTGGGAATACCAGATGCTACAGGCAATGTTGCCGCAGCTCAAGCTCGACATGGTGAACCAGGTTGCCAAATCGTATGTAACGGATACAAACCTCATTGTTTCCTTCATGGCCCCCG
>DATGXD010000219.1:0-4728 GCA_035299105.1 Paludibacter sp.
ACAGGCAACCCGCATCCCCGCCGGCAAAAGCCTTGCTGATAGTGGAGGAAAGCGAACAGGCGGCCATACAGGTTAAAGACTTCATGGTGGAAAACGGGTATGAGGTAACAGTTGCCAAAAACGGCAAAATGGCTATTGAAACTGTGAGCGACAAGTTGCCCGATGCCATTGTCATGGACTTGGTACTTACGGACATAGATGGCTTTGGAGTTTTGAAATTCCTGCGGGACAAAGAGGAAACATGCAACATCCCCGTGCTAGTCCTTACCGCAAAGCAACTGACACTGGAAGAATTGGATTTAATCAGGAAATACGATGTGCACCAATTGATCCACAAAGGGGACGTCCATAAAAGCGACCTGCAAAAAGCAATCGTCTCCATGATTAAGCACGGGGAAATGACAGGCAATAAAACAGCCTTTGGCTATAGCCCCTGCAACCCGGAAACCCTGCAAACACACAAGGAACCGCCGCAAGGAATCCCAGGCATATGCCGTCGAAACAATTAACACCGTAAAAGTATGCACAACAAACATATCAAAATACTTGCAATCGACGATAACCGCGACAACCTTGTTACCATAAAGGCTTTAATCGGTGATATTTTCCCCAAGGCAAAGGTGCTGACCGCCATTTCGGGGAAAGAAGGGATTGATATCGCCATTACCGAAAGCCCGGACATCATTTTACTTGATATCGTGATGCCGGTGATGGATGGCTTCGAAGTCTGCAACAAGCTCAAAGAAGACAAAACATTGGCAGATATCCCGGTTATTTTCCTCACGGCAAATAAAGACGACAAGGCAACCCGCATCCATGCCCTGGAAGTGGGGGCCGAAGCATTCCTGGCAAAACCAATCGACGAAAGCGAACTCCTGGCACAAATCAGGGCCATGTTGAAAATCAGGATGGCCAACCTCGAAAAGCGCGATGAAAATATACGGCTCAAGGCAATAGTCGACGAGCGCACCAAGGAACTGAAACGGGCTTACTCCGCAACATTGAACCTGCTGGAAGACCTGAAAGCCGAGAACGAAGCCCGCAAGCAAACCGAAGAGCGGCTACGGCATAGCGAAGAAAAATTCCGCGACATGTCCGACCTCCTGCCACAGGTAATCTTCGAAATGACACTCGACCAGGAAATAACGTATGTAAACCAACAGGCCAAGGAAGGATTCGGGTACGAAATCGAAGAGATAATCGGTTGCGACCTGGAGAAGATTTTTGCATCCGAGGAACTGGAGAGGATCAAAAGGAATATCGGCTGGAAAATTGCCGGCACCCCTGACATGAACAAGGAATACAAGATGAAACGGAAAGACGGGACAATATTCCCCGCCATGATTTATTCCAACATCATTTACAAGGAGAATAAGCCGGTAGGGCTCAGGGGGGTGATTTTCGACGTTACCGAACAAAAAAAGGCACAGGCCAAGATAATCGAAAGCGAATCGAGATATTACGGGCTTTACACCATGCTGCGCTTGATGAGCGACACCATGCCCGACATGTTATGGGTCAAGGATCTGGACGGGAACTACACTTTTGCCAACAAATCGCTCTGCGAAAACCTGCTTTTTGCGGCAGACACAAATGAACCAATCGGGCACTCCACCCTCTATTTCTCGGAACGAAGCAACAAACTCCACCCCGAAGATTCCGACTGGGATGATTTCGGCAAAACATGTGTGGAATCAGACAAAGCCACCATCCGTGAAATGAAACAAATGCAGTTCGACCAATTCGGCAAGGTGCACGGGAAATTCGTTTACCTCGATGTCCGCAAGGCACCACTGTATAACGAAAACAATGAACTGATAGGGATTGTAGGCACCGCGCGCGACATAACAGAAAAGAAACATGCCGAAGAAAAACTGTTGTACGTAACCCGCCTCTATGCCCTGCTAAGCCAAATCAACCAAGCCATTGTTAGAACCAAAACCGTAGAAAAACTGCTTGAGAAAGTGTGCCGGCTGGCCATCCAATTCGGGCACTTCAAGATGGCATGGATCGGAATCTACCAGGAAGAAGAAAACTTGCTCAAGCCTGTGGTCTCGGCAGGTTTTGTAAACGGGTACCTCGACATTATTTCCATAAAACCCAACACCTCCCCCGAAGGCTCCGGCCCCACTGGAAGGGCCTTTGCAGAAAACAAGGCAGTATTTTGCAACGACATAGCCAACGACCCGAGGATGAAACCATGGAAAAACGAAGCCCTGAAACGAGGCTACAAATCCTCGTTCGCCGCACCCTTGTACCGGAAAGGCACGGCTTTCGCCGTTATCTCGTTGTATGCCACGGAAATCAATTTCTTCGACGAGGAGGAACAAAAACTGCTGTCTGAAGTATGCGATGACATTTCGCATGCCATCGACGCCATCGATTCCGAAACAGAAAGGAAAAACACCGAAGCGGCATTGGTTGCAAGCGAAGCCAAGTACCGCGAATTCATTGAAAATTCACCGGAAGCTATCGCCATCTTTTCCGATGGGATTGTCAATTACGTCAACAAGGAATGCCTGCGGCTGCTGAAGGCCACTTCCAAGGAACAGCTGCTGGGAATCCCCGTTATCGAATTCATACAACCCGAACACAGGCTGGAAGTGTGCGAAAAGGTGGAACAACTAAGCAACCAGGAAGAACACATTCCAATGCCTGCCGTTGAAGAAAAATATGTCTGCCTCGATGGAACAGCCATAGACGTGGAAGTAAAAATGATGCGCATGATGTTGGATGGCAAACCTGCCATGCAACTTACCGCCCGCGACATCACCGACCGCAAACTTGTGGAAAAGGCACTGGAGGACAGCCGGATGGAATTAAGGACCATTTACGATTATGCCCCGGTAATGATGTGTGTGGTGGATTCGCAAAGACGTATCCAGTTTGCCAACAAGGCATTCACCGCATTGACCGGCTGGAACGAGACCCTGTTAAAGGGAGGCACGGTAGGGAATGTGATCGGGTGCATACAATCGACGGATACCGCCAGCAAATGTGGCTTCCGCCCGCGCTGCAACACCTGTACCCTCAGGCTCGCGCTCGAAGACACCTACAACACAGGCAAAAGCCATCAGAACATCGAGTTCCAGTCGATGATGACAGTGGGAAATATAAACCACGAAGTGTTCCTGCTGGGGTCAACCGCATTAATCCCAGCGGCAGACCAGAAAAAGGTATTGCTCTGCTTCCATGAAATCACCGACCGCAAACACGCCGAGGAAGCCCTCCAGAAAAGCGAAACGCTGTTGAGGACATTCATCGACAATTCACCCTTTGAAATCTGGGCCAGGGACAATGAAAGCGTGGGGATACTTGAAAACAAGAAGCTGGTGAAACATTATGGCTCGATAATAGGAACCACCCCCTACACCGACAACCGGATCGACAAGATAACTTTCAAAAACTGGGAAAAGCTGAACGAACGCGTGTTTGCGGGAGAAACCATCGATGAAGAGTATGAATTTAAGGTGGGCGACGAAATACGCTCCTTCCAACAAATTGTTTTCCCCATCAAAAGCAACAAGAAAATTATCGGCATCGCCGGATTCAACATCGACATTACCGAACGGAAAATGGCCGAAAACGCGTTGAGCGAATCGCAAACCAAGTTGAAAAAATTTGCCGCACACCTCCAGAATGTCAGGGAGGAAGAACGCGTGTTGCTCGCACGGGAAATCCATGACGAACTCGGGCAAATCCTGATTGCCATCAAGATAGACATGGGCATCCTGAAACAAAACGTAATGAAGAGCCTCAATAAAGAACACTCGGGAGAAGTGTTGGAAAAATTCGACAACCTCGTGACGTTGGTGAACAACACCATCAAGACCGCCCGAAAGATAATCACCGACTTGCGCCCCGAAGTGCTCGAACTGCTTGGCTTTTCGGAAGCCGTGAAGCTGCACATGAAGAATTTCCAGGAACGGTACCACATAGAATGCAGCTACATTAACACAATCAGGTTTTTAAACCTCGATTCCCAGCAGTCGGTGGCATTGTTCCGCATAATCCAGGAAGCCTTGAATAACGTGGCGAAACATGCGCGCGCAACCCGTGTGGTGGTGGAAATAAACAGGCAAAACAGAAACCTCTTGCTGCAGATATCGGACAACGGAATCGGGTTTGACGAAAACCAGAAAAAGAATTCCGACTCGTACGGATTGATCGGCATGCGCGAAAGGGTGTTCCTGCTCGATGGGGAACTGGTGATATTCAGCAAGCCAGGAGAAGGCACACGAATCAGGATTACGATGCCTTACTCGGAAAGCAGCACCCCATGAAGCTGGTAAACCGAGAATTGCCTGTCTTGTAAACCAAATTGTTTTACAAACAAATATCAAATACAGGCTTTTTTAATATAATTTCTACGCATTCCCAACAAAATTATACTTAAAAAATATTGAAAACCGCCAAATTGTGGAAATTGTCATAATATTTTTTTATTTTTGATGAATCCGAAGGTAATGTCCGGGTTTTGCCGAATGAAACAACATTGATGCAACGCCCGAAAGCCCTAAATTCTTATGAAATATTCGCAAAAAGAAGCCACCGATGAGAAAAAGCTATTATACAGCATTCAATTCCAACTTTTTGTAGTACTTTTGAAAGTTATTATTAACATGTGAAATCTCGCTTAAAAGATCCCCTAACCAGATAATTAACAAACAAACAAGATGATAAGAATATTTATTGTAGATGACCACGAGATTATCCGCGAAGGATTAA
>DATGXD010000220.1:0-2255 GCA_035299105.1 Paludibacter sp.
ATCCACCCCCTTGCTTTCATTATAAAATCTATAAAAAGAATATTTATTTGCAATATAATGTCTATTTTGATATGGACATTTTATATATATAGAATAGACATATCCAAAACATGAGTAGAAAAAGATTTTGAGTTACCCAAATCTGGATGGTCTTTTCCCTGCACTAAGCATCCATTGATATAAGAATAGTAAAGTCCTTTGCACAATCAGGTGCACATAAAACAGGAGTTATTATGATAAATTATCACTACTGTCCGGTTTAGAAATGTCTGACATGCATTTCATGCTTATAAAACCTATTTACTCCTTAAGTCATGATCGTTTTCGATTTCAATTTTAACGTGACAACCTTGAGGGTGTTTCTCTTGACAAACCAAGAGGATCACTCCCATGAACGAAGGTCGAACAGTTTTTTCTCAAGTGATGGATTTTCTCCCCAAACACGAATTCGACCTTTGTGTCGCTAGATACAACGGCAACTGGCGTGTCCGTTCCCTGAGTTGTTACGACCAATACCTGATCATGGCCTTCGCGCAATTGACCTTCCGGGAGAGCCTGCGTGATATTGCCATAGGACTGCAATCTCAAGCCGACAAACTATACCATTCTGGAATCCGTTCGATTGGCCCAAAAAGCACGCTGGCCGATGCGAACGAAAAGCGGGATTGGCGAATCTTCGCTGATTTCGCGCAGGTTCTGATTCGGCAAGCAACCACGCTTTATTCAGGAGAAGATTTCGGCGTCGAACTCGAGCAATCTGCATACGCTCTAGACTCCACGACCATCGATTTGTGCCTGTCTCTGTTTCCGTGGGCCGCATTTCGGCGGACCAAAGCTGCCATCAAATTGCACACTCTTCTGACATTGCAGGGCAACTATCCGACCGTTGTCATTATTACTCCGGGCAAGGTTCACGATGTCAATATCCTCGACGAGTTGATCTTCGAGGCAGGCTCCTTCTATATCATGGATCGGGGCTACTTGGATTTTACCAGACTTCATCGTATTCATGCCTCTTCGGCCTTCTTTGTCACCCGCGAAAAAAGCAATTCCAGCCTGCAACGCCGTTATTCCCGCCCCATCAACAAGTCCTCCGGTTTGCGATTCGATCAAACTGTGGTTCTCTCCGGTTTATTTTCCCACCGTCAGTATCCCGACCCGTTGCGACGCATCGGATATGTTGATCCGGAATCCGGACGACGTCTTGTTTTTCTCACAAACAATTTCAATGTCCCACCCCTCACCATTGCCCGACTCTATCGTGCACGTTGGCAGGTCGAATTGTTCTTCAAATGGATCAAGCAACATCTGCGCATCAAAGCATTTTATGGAACAAGCCAGAACGCCGTCAAAACACAGGTCTGGATTGCCATATCCGTTTATGTCCTCATTGCCATTCTCAAAAAACGTCTGATGGTGTCTCACAGCCCTTACACAATTCTACAGATTTTAAGTCTCACTCTTTTCGAGAAAAAGCCAATTTTACAGCTGTTTCATCAGCCCTCGACACAAATCACTCACATTGATATGCAAAATCAGCAATATTTACCGGGGTTTTTAACCGGACAGTAGTGATAAAATTATTTATATCAGAAGGTTGTACTTTTCGTTGTTCATACTGTGCAGAAATAAAAGCTTTTCCTGAATATAAAAGCTTCCCCTTATCAAAAATTGTAGAAGAAGCAAAGAGAATGGTAGAAAAGACCGGTGAAAAAAGGCTCTGCCTTTGGTCTGATGATACCGGTGCATATGGTACTGATATTGGATTAACATTACCGGATTTGCTTGATGCCCTTGTGAAAGAAATAGCCGGAGCTAAAATTTCAATTATTCAAATCAACCCATTTTATTGGAACAAATATAAAGATAGAATTCTCCAGCATGTACAAACTGGAACAGTTTTTCAAATTGAAGCTCCCATTCAATCCGCTAATAACAGGGTTTTAGAATTAATGAAGCGCCCCTATACAAATGATGAATTAAGAGGATTATTTGGCCCAGTCAAAGGCATCGCTGGTTTTGAACTTTTGACACATATGATTGTAGGCTTTCCCTCTGAAACAGAGGAGGAGTTCATGGAAACATTAAATTTTATTTTGGAATTCAAACCCCGGTGGGTTTTAACCAGTGCTTATATGTCCGTTCCTGATACGGTTGCCGCTTGTATGGAACATCATCTTTCTGGAGAAGAGAGATATCGACGCATTCAATATGCATACGAGAAGATGAAGAAAATGGGTATTGTTTGCACTTAT
>DATGXD010000221.1:0-2241 GCA_035299105.1 Paludibacter sp.
CGGCCTCCTCAGTTCGGGCAAAAGCATAGAAACAACACTCGAGGCCTTGCCGGCCATCATCCGCGAATGCCCCGACGTGGTTTTCCTGGTATTGGGGAGAACACATCCGGTGGTGGTTCGAAACGATGGGGAAATTTACCGTGAGAGCCTTATGGCACGGGTGAAGGAGCTTAAAATCGAAAACCATGTGAAATTTGTGAACAAATACCTGGGCTTGCCCGAATTGCTTGAATACCTGCAATTAACCGATATTTATGTGTTCACCAGCAAAGACCCGAACCAGGCCGTGAGTGGTACATTTGTGTATGCCATGAGTTGTGGCTGCCCGATAATTTCCACCCCCATACCGCATGCAAAGGAACTGCTCACCGCGGACACCGGAATGATTTTCGATTTCGGCAATTCAAAGCAATTGGCCGAAAGTGTGAACTCGTTGTTGAACAACGAAAAGCTGCTAACGAAAATCAGCATCAACACGCTCGAAAAAATAGCTTCCACCTCCTGGGAAAATTCAGCGGTGGCCCATACCAACCTGTTTTATGAAGTGTCAAACAGCCAGATCTACATCCGGTATAATTTGCCTGAAATAAACATGGGCCACCTGGATGAAATGACGACCGATTTCGCCCTCATCCAGTTTTCGAAACTGAACCAGCCCGATTTGGAATCGGGCTATACCTTGGACGACAATGCCCGCGCCCTGGTTGCCATGTGCGAATACCTGAAAATCAAAGGCGACAAGGAAAGCCTGATCGGGATACGGAAGTACCTGAACTTCATAAAATCGTGCCAGCAGCGGGGGGGGAGTTTCCTGAATTATGTGGATAAGAACAGGAACTTCACCGACCAGAATACCAAAACCGACCTGGGTGATTCGAACGGCCGGGCCTTGTGGGCGCTTGGGCATGTGGTGTCGATGAAAAACGCTTTGCCCAAACCCATTGTGAATGATGCGATTGCCATTTTCGACAAGGCCATTGCAAACCTGAAGTCGATTAATTCGCCGCGTTCAATAGGTTTCGCCATAAAAGGGATTTATGGCTACCAGCTGGGACAGCGTTCGATGGAATACGTGGACCTGGTGAAGGTTTTTGCCGAACGGTTGATGAAAATGTACAAGCAGGAATCAAGCCTTATGTGGGAATGGTTCGAGAATTCGCTTACCTACGCCAACAGCATTTTGCCCGAAGCCATGCTCTACGCTTACCTGATAACCGGCGAACCGATTTACAAGGACATTGCCCGCAATTCGTTCAACTTCTTGCTGTCCAATATTTACAATGGGCATGGCATTGAAGTGGTGTCGAACAAAAGCTGGCTACGCAAGGGTGAAGCGCCGGGGGAATATGGCGAGCAGCCGATTGATGTGGGTTACACCATCATGACATTGAGCAAATTCTATGAAGTTTTCGAAGACGAGGACTACTTCCAGAAAATGGTGACCGCCTTCAACTGGTTCCTGGGGAAAAACCGCTTGCACCAGATAATTTACAACCCTTGCACGGGGGGATGTTACGATGGCTTGGAAGCCAAAGGCATTAACCTGAACCAGGGGGCCGAATCGACAGTCAGCTACCTGCTGGCCCGTTTCACCATGGAGAAATATAAAAACGAATATTGATTTACACGTTATGAAAGAAAAGGGAAATGACAAGCCGCCCGTTGCCCCCGGGAAAAAGGATGGGGAAAACGAAGACCTGCCGGGATATCCGCCCTATCCGCCCGGAGAGGACATTTACAGCCGGTACAAGGAAGAACCTGAAATAGATCCGGAAGAAACTTCGCGGCAAAAGGAAGCGGAAGCTACCGGCGGCCTGAACCGCAAGGAATTTGAGGAAGACATGAGCGGTGGGGACTTGGACATACCCGGTGCGGAACTCGATGATGAACAGGAAGACCTTGGCAGCGAGGATGAGGAAAACAACCTCTATAGCCTGGGGGGCGATAACCACGACTGACTTCAAGCCTGTCGGGCTACGTGGAAGGTAACACGCGGAATGTGCATGCGGATGTGTGAATGATGCAATTTTTCCCGTTTATTGTGTAACAATCAAGTCATTGGAGCGCGCTATTTTTGGCAGGCTGGAATATCCAATTCCAAATGTAACCGTAAATTCATTTAAATTTAAAGCTTATGAAAGGGAATGAACGAATAATTGTGGCATTAAACGGGCTTCTGGCCGAAGAACTTACCGCCATAAACCAATACATGGTCCATGCCGAAATGTGCGAGAACTGGGG
>DATGXD010000222.1:0-2146 GCA_035299105.1 Paludibacter sp.
CTCATTCACCAACTTTATTACAAACTTGATTGCAGGTTTACTGGCTTACAGCTTTTTACCTAAGAAACCATCAATCAATGTTGATTTTGTTGATCAAGATCAGTTTGTTTTATTCTAATCTTATATCGAACTCACGTTAAAATAACACATTTCATCATCGTCAGAATAAATCCTTTTCCCCTTCCGGAAGCAATCCAACACTTTATCAGACAAATCATTACTTAAAACACAAGCCTTAAACAAGTCGGAATAAATTTCCCCCCACACCGAATCGACCTTGATGACATCCTCCAAAATGGTAACAGCTTTTGCATATTCGTTTTCCCGGATTAGCTTTTTTGCCTTATTCACCTGCGGTATCATGGTGTTCCGCAATTCCATATCCACTTCATATACCTTGTCCTGGCAAAAAGCCGGCACATGCAAAAGAACGAATAAAATAAAAACCAAGGCACGTTGAATCATTCTTCTTATTCTATGGTAAAACACGTCATTAACCCTGCAAAGTTAAATAAATATCCCGGGTTCACAATAGGGTACAGAGAATTCAGCCAGAAAATTGGGGCATGCCAAGGAAAAGGCTCCATCATGCAAGGACTTCGCTTGGAACGAAACTCTTGCTACGAGGGACACTTCAAGGCGCCAACCGGGAAATCACCCACTCGCCCGCTTCCAGCGCAAACAATATCCGGTCGTGAAGCCGGTTTTCACGCCCCTGCCAGAATTCGATGGCATGGGGTGCAACCTGGTACCCGCCCCAATTTGGAGGCTTTGGTATTTCGCTGCCGAATTTTTCCTTGTAATACTGGAATTGCTCTTCGAGGAAATCCTTGGAGCGGACATGCTGGCTTTGCGGCGAAGCCCAGGCGCCGAGTTGGCTTTCGACCGGGCGCGACTTGAAATAAGAAGTAGAAAGCACTTCACTGATTTTTTCGGCAATACCCCCCACACGCACCTGCCGTTCGAGCGCCGGCCAGAAAAAAAGCAGCGAAACCTGGTTGTTCCAGGCAATTTGTTGCGCTTTGTGGCTTTCGTAGTTGGTAAAGAACATGAAATGTTCGGCTGTCAACTCCTTGAGCAGGACTACGCGCGAATGAGGTTGGAAATGTTCGTCCACCGTGGAAAGCACCATGGAGGTAGGTTCGGGTTGTTCGCTCGCAATAGCTTCCTGCAACCAGACTTCGAACTGGTCGAATGGGTTTGGAAGCACACTTTGCTCATCCAACGTTGAAAACAAGTATTGTTTCCGGATATCGCGTATCATGTTTTGGAATTGACTAGATTGAACATGCCATTGGATACAGAAGGCGAACCCGTCGAAATAATTACCAACATTCAATAGGCTTCAATATTCCATTAAGACTCCGGGGCCTTTCCTCAAGCCTCCAACCGGGCTATATATAAAAACACTTAGCCCTTTGGATTAGTTTTGAACCGAACGGAAATCCGGGTACAAAAACAACAAAACACAAGTTAAGGAAACACAGAAAACCCTCCTCCCGAAATACTATTTGTCAGATTTTCCCATCTTATATTTCAATTTGTAACATGCCGCCAGCAACCTCCCTTTTAGAGTTTAATTTTACTTTTTTTTCAACCGGATTAGAAAAGAAAAAAGTACCTTTGCGGCTTTAAATTCAAAAAACGGATTCATTATGAAGGACATGTTGCAAGCCCGCCACACAGGCATCTCGGCACAAGAGGAAGCATTTATGCTTCAAGCAATTGGAGTAAAAAACCTGGATGAACTGATATCACAAACCATCCCTTCATCGATTTTGCTCGATGGAAAAATCGAACTTCCCGAGGCGCTTTCCGAACGGCAATATTCTGAACACATTGCCGAAATTGCTTCAAAAAACAAACTGTTCACTTCATACATAGGCCAGGGTTGGTACGACACCTGCACCCCGGCTGTGATCCTCCGCAATATTTTTGAAAATCCTTCGTGGTACACTTCGTACACGCCCTACCAGGCCGAGATTTCCCAAGGGCGGCTCGAAGCCCTGTTGAATTTCCAGACCGCTGTTTCCGATTTCACGGGCATGCCACTGGCCAACGCCTCGCTGCTCGACGAAGCCACAGCCGCCGCCGAAGCCGCCACCATGATGATGAACCTTCGCAGCCGCGAACAAGCCAAGGCAAA
>DATGXD010000223.1:0-13890 GCA_035299105.1 Paludibacter sp.
ACCTCTATAAATACAATGCCGACGTGTACAGCACCGAAAGTCGTGTAGGGTTGATGCATAACTGGGCCTACGAAACCAAGAAGGGTGATCGGATAGAGTTTAAAAATATCCTCAACCAAATAGGTGTGGATAAAACGGCTAATATTTACGGTTGGAACAATTACCGGCAGGGGAATTTCAAGTATTTCAGCAATCAGTATTCAAGCCGGACAACTTATTCCGGTCAATTAAGCGGGCTGCATAAACTCAACGAAAAAACCGCTGCCAAGCTTGACTGGAATGCAGGTTTTGCGTATGCCAACCGCATTGAACCAAACCGCCAGAACTGGAGCATGAAAGAAACTGCCGATGGTGTGTATCTATTTGTGTTGCCAACTGTTAGTAGTATCAATGAACTTGGTCGGCTCTACCTTACCAACCACGAATACGTAAGCACGGCGGCTGTCAACTACGAACAAAAACTTATGCTTGGCTCGTTGGCTTCCACGCTTAAAACGGGTGGCTATTTCGAATACAAAACCCGCAACTATGCGGAGCGAAGCATTTGCTACAAAGCTACTAACAACGGACTGTATAGTGATGATGAGATTAACGCGCTAAACTTCGAGACCTTGTTTACCGAACCTTATCTGGGGCAAAACAAAGTGCTAACGGTCGAAGAAAAAACCGATGTGGCCAATAGCTATAAAGCCAATAATATGTTGGGGGCAGGATATTTGGCGTTGAATATCCCGGTAGGTAAATTCAATATCTACGGTGGTGTGCGTGGCGAGTATAACCACTTACGGCTGAATGGTTTTTATAATATCAATACTCCGGTAAATCCAGATACGACGACTTTCAATTTGTTTCCATCGCTCAACGTTTCATATAACCTGACCGAGAAAAGTCTGGTGCGTGTGGCCTATGCACAAACTATCAATCGCCCGGAGTTCCGTGAAATTTCGCCGGTGAGTTATTATGATTTTACAGAAAAAACCACTGTGCGTGGAAATCCTGAGTTGACGGATTGTTCCATTCAGAATGTAGATTTGCGTTTCGAACATTACCCAACGCCGAATGAAACATTCTCCATTGCTGCCTTCTACAAACACTTCAGCAACCCTATAGAAATGGTGAGTGTGGGAACAGGTTCCAGTTTTTCGTTTGAAAATGCGTTGGGAGCTACCAATTACGGTGTGGAGTTGGAAGTAAAGAAATCGCTGGAAACATTGATTGGACTGAAAAACTTTTCGTTGACAATGAATGGATCTTATATCTACAGCGAAGTGCAATTTGCCAATGCATTAACCGAACGCAGCCGCCCGCTGCAGGGACAATCGCCCTTTGTAATCAACACTGCACTTTTCTACCAGAATGATAAACTAGGCTTGTCGTCGGCATTGATGTACAACGTCATGGGAAAACGCATTGTGGTGGCTGCACAGTTGAACCAAGGACGAGTGGACATTCCTGATATCTATGAAATGCCCCGTCATGTGGTTGATTTCACGCTAAATAAGAAACTGGGCAAGAAAATGGAACTTAAATTTGGAGTCAAAGACCTGTTGGCGCAAAACTTCCTTACGCAGCAAACCTATGACTATGTAAAAGATGGCGTTTCGAAATCAGCCGTACTGACGAATAAAATGTACAACCTTGGGCGTACCTGGTCGTTGGGAGTGAATTATAAGTTCTGATGAGGCGAATTATATCTTAACCGGATTATCATTTGTTCTCAACAGCTTTGTAATTCGTAGTTGATAGTTTTGCACCGTAAAATAAACGCAAAACAAAATGAAGAAACAATTATTTATAATTGCTTTACTGATGATTAATTTCTCCACTCAACTATCGGCTGCAAACCCGAAAACTCGTAATTACCTGTCGAATGACAGTACTGGTCTGAAAATTCTAAGTTGGAATATTTATATGCTTCCATACATTAGCTTGTTCAACAGCAATGCTAAACGAGCAAAGACTATTGCCGACAAACTCAGCAAGTCCGACTATCAAATCATTGTTTTTCAAGAAGCTTTCAGCAATAAATGCCGAAATATATTAGCGGCAAACCTATTGGCAGATTATCCGTATCAGTACGGGCCGGCCAACAAGAATTTTCTGCCTTTCCGCACCAACAGCGGATTATGGATAGTAAGTAAAATTCCACTCACAAAGCTCGAAGAGTTTCAATTCAGCCGTAGCGAAGGATTTGATGCGGTAGCCCGTAAAGGAGCTGTACTGTTCGAAGGCAGTTTCAAAGGAGCTAAATTCCAATTGCTCGCGACTCACCTTCAGGCCGATTTTTCACACACTGTTCGTGATAAGCAATGTGCCGAGATCAAAGAACATCTCTTGAATAAATATTACAGGGAAGATATCCCGCAATTCATTTGTGGCGATTTTAATATCGAAATGGATGATAGTCCCAACTATGAGCAAATGCTCAGGACGCTTGATGCCCAAAATGGCGAGCTGAGTGGGAATGTAAAGGTGACTTACGATGAAGTGCATAATAACCTGGCCAAAACGTCACAGGGGAAATGCAAAGTCATTGATTATGTGTTGGTGCGAAATGCAGCCCTTGTTCATAATGTTGAACGTAGGGTACAGACTTTCCTGGCGCATATAGGTGGACGCACTACTAACCTTTCCGACCATTATGCCATGGAATTTCATGTCGATTTTCTACCTGCTGTCAACAATCCGGTAACACAAATGGTTTCTGTCCGGTAATATAGATTTGTAGTAATTCAAAATCAATTTCCACTAAAATGAAATTCCAATTACAGGGTTTATAAACTAAACTGCTGTAATTGGAATTTTAATATTCAGCTTTTCCAAAATCTGTAACTCTGGAAAAGCTGATACTCAATCGGCTATCTCCACGAAGGATATAGATTTGGAATGCGGGCATTTAGGCGGGCGTACAAATTCACTAACTTCTCTCTGATCCTGTCTTTGTCGAACTGGGTTATCAGTTGTCTCGACAAAGTTACCCCGTTTCTGTAAAATACCTTGTCTGTCATAAGTTGTTCGGTTATTTCGATAAACTCACCGGTAGTGCTTGCGCTCAGGTAATACGAATCATACAATGCCTTGTATTCGTCAATGTTTCTGAAAACAACCGGCATGCCCGATGCGGCAGCTTCAATTGGGGCAAGCGGACAGTTTTCCTGATAAGAAGTGAAAAGCATTACATCGGCTGCGGCATAAATCAGCGGCATAAGTTCCAAATCGAGCATGCCGGTGAATTGAATATTGTCGGGAGCTGATTTTATGCGGGCATCTATACGGGCAATGCCTTCGGTCATGGTTTTAAATGGTCGGCCACCAGCCCACACAAACTTAGCTTGCGGCATGGCGGCGGCTACGTCCATAAAATCCTCAACACCTTTGCGTGCCTGCAATTGACCAACGCCAAGCACCACGAATTCACCGTCGCTAATGCCTAACATTGCCCGTCCTTTTTTCCTGTTTTCGGGCGTTCGTTTCCATTTCTCCGTGTTTATAGGGTTGAAAATCCGCACTATTTCAGTTTTTGCGCCGGTTTGTTTAATGGCCTCTTCCACCATGGGCGAAATGGCAATACATACTTCGGCATAAGAGTAGACTTGTTTCAAATACCATTTTACAAAAGGCATAAATAGTGGCCACATGGGCAATGAACCTTTTATCGAATCTGGAATTACGTGTACCGTGTGAACGCGGTGATGTTTATACCCAAGTCCTTTCAGGAAGTAATATGGCCCATAGGTATGGCAGTGAAACACATCGCCTCGTCCTTCGTTATTGACTGAAACCTCAATGTCATTTTTCGATTTCAATAGTTCTACATGGTCGACAAATGCGGTGTGTACGCCATTTCCTTTTACCATGTACCGAGTTTCGGATGCTACATGAATTTTCATTTTTATTTGTACTTGAAATTATTTTGTTGTTGATAATAATCTTTTAAATGCTTGTAGAAGTATGATAATGACAATAACCGAGGCTGCAATTAGCAAAATCAGGTAATTAGAAGTACTGTTTCGTGCAATCAGGTTCCAATAAGGTCCGGCAAGATATCCGCCACCGGCATAGACCGTTGCCCAAACAATGGAAGTTAGCAGCAATGTAATTCCATATTTCGATGGTGAATAATGGGTTAGCCCGCTCAATACGGACACATAGCCTTTTATGAATGGTGTAAGGCGCCCAATGAAAATACCCGAATGTCCCAAAACCCGAATCTTCTCAAAAAGGCGTTCGAGCTTCCTGGTCGATAACGGTATCCATTTGGGCTTTCGTTTAATAATTATTTTTCCGAAAAAATAGAACGTTAGAAACAATATTCCACTACCCAGCAAATCACTGGCAATAGCACACAGAATAACTGCTGCAATATTTAAATCGCCTGTAAAAGAGAGGTAGCCCGAGAATAATAGCACAAGTTCGTTAGGGATGGGGTTGGGCACACCCACTTCCTGAAGGAAAATCAATAGAAAAATGGCCAGATAGCCGTATTGGGAAATGTGTAAAACGAGTTGCTCGAGCATAGTCAGGAATTTTCGTGGTAAAAGTAGGAGGCGGATTTGACGAATCCATGTCATTCGCTTTACAATGCTGTGTCTTATGAGTATTGCGATTTCACGGCTTTGGGTTGTAATACTTCCTTGATATTTTATTCCCTGTTTTGAAATGGAGCTGAAATGCCCGGTCAATAATTGTGCTCTACCCTTGTTTCAAATTCTAAAACTACCACTATGAAAATCTATCCGAACCCGGCCAGCGATGTCCTAAACGTCTGCTTTTCTAAAGTTCAAAGCGGCAATCTCTTTTGTTTGATTTGTCAGGGCAATGTGTCCTGCAATCGTCCATAAACAACCAAACCAATGTCAGGGTTTCCATTAAAGGCATTGAAGCCGGAGTGTATACCCTCCAGGTGGATGGCTTTTACCTGAAGGTGTTTGTTGCGGGAAATTATAAAACACCGGATAATGCAGCTCGTTTTTAATCAGTTCTTCACATCGCTGTTCTAATATTGCAATACCTGACCTCTTACTTTGTATAAAAAACAACTAGCATATGAACAATCAAAAGTTTTATCCTACCATTGTTATTTCCGACGTACACCTCGGAACCGAACACTCCAAGACAGCACAACTTGCCGAGTTTCTACGCACGGTAAATTGCAATACACTTATCATGAATGGCGACATAATTGATGGCTGGCACTTGCAAAAAGGCGGTAAGGGCAAATGGAAAAAAGAACATACCGATTTCTTTAAAATCATCATGAAGATGATGGAAAACCACAATACAAAGGTTATTTACGTACGTGGTAACCACGATGACTTCATCGACCATTTGGCTCCATTCGAGTTTGCTAATATATCCATTGTAAAAGATTATATGCACGAAAAAAATGGCAAACGTTATTATGTAACGCATGGAGATATTTTCGACAATGTGACTTCCAACATGGTTTGGTTGGCTAAGTTGGGCGATATCGGTTACACCATGTTGTTGTGGATTAATCGGATTTACAATATCTACCGTGCCAAAAAAGGACTGGAATATTTCTCACTTTCGCAAAGCATCAAGCAAAAGGTAAAATCGGCCGTGTCGTATGTTTCTAACTTCGAAAGCGAACTGGTTGCCCTGGCGCGTACCCGTCATGCCGATGGTATTATCTGTGGACACATCCATCAATCGGCCGACCGCATGATTGATGGCATTCACTACCTGAATTCCGGTGATTGGGTGGAAAGCATGACTGCCTTGCTCGAAGATGAGAATGGAACATGGGAAGTTTACACGCATGGGAAAACGATTATCCAACCAAAACCGGTAGAAGTGATTGAGTTTCCCGAATCGCGGCAGGCTCCGGCACGCGTAGCATTTAACAAATCCAAATACGACCGCGATTTTATAATGGATAGTCGCATACTGGACAGTTTAGGACAGTACTAATCTGAAAATAACATAGATGAAATACTTATTCGTTGTACAAGGCGAGGGTAGAGGGCACTTTACCCAGGCACTCAGCCTTAAAAGCATGTTGGAACATAACGGTCACGAAGTGGTGGCAGTGTTGGTTGGATGCAGTGCCAGACGTACGTTGCCCGGATTCTTCACCGACAAGATAAATGCAGAAGTTATTCGTTTCCTAAGTCCGAATTTCCTTCCATCTCCCAAGGGTAAGAAGTCGTTTCTGATGGTGAGCATACTTTATAACCTGCTGTTGTTGCCGGCTTATATTGGCAGCTTGTTTACTATCCGTAGAGCCATTTCGCAAAAACAGCCCGATGTGGTCATCAACTTCTACGAACTAATGTGTGGAGCTACTTACGGCATTTTCAATCCCCGCGTTCCGATGATAAACGTGGCGCATCAGTATTATTTCCTGACGCCCGATTTCAAGTATACCGGCGAGAATAAATCCGAATTCAAGTTGTTGAATTTCTATTCCCGCCTCACCGCAATGAATGCGCACCGCATATTGGCTCTTTCGTTTCGCATACAGGAGCAATCCTACTTTGGGAAAATAGTCATTGTGCCTCCATTGTTGCGCCGCGAAGTGATAAACATGAAAGTGAAGAATGGAAATTACATTCACGGCTATATGTTGAACAGTGGTTATGTCAATGAACTTATAACATGGAAGAAATTTAATCGAATAGAACAGCTACACTTCTTTTGGGATAAGAAAAATGCAAACACAACCACAATGCTAGCCGACGGACTAACCATGCATACGCTTGATGATTCGCTGTTTCTGGAATATATGGCCGGTTGTAAAGGGTACGCCACCACGGCTGGTTTCGAATCCGTTTGCGAATCCATGTACCTTCAAAAACCCGTTCTGATGGTTCCTACACACATTGAGCAGGAGTGCAACGCGATGGATGCCATGCGCTCCAATGCCGGGGTAACTGCCGGTTTCTTTAACCTCAATATATTGTTGGACTTCATTCCAACATACCAAAGAACGTCTGAATTCCGTTATTGGACTCATACAGCCGAACCAGTTTTTATGTATGAACTCACGTGCTTAGAGACAGATGCTACCACTATTTTAGCCTCTCTTTAGTAATGGTTTGAGGGTCAACAGCCTTCACAGCTTTGATTATATTGCTCAATCCATCACAAGTAACACTTTCCACACAAACACCAAGGTTAATAAGATTTTGTAGGTCTTCTATCATTTCATCCAACCATTCTCCAGCGGTTAGGCGATACATAAGAGTACTTTTTACGATGTGGTTCATACAATACCAAGCAGACTTTATTGGCAAAGTAGGTCCGTCTATGAGCAAATTCAGCTTCTCGGCTGTTCTGATTTTCCAGGTTGGATGATCAGATAAACAGGCCTCAAAATATCGCTTCAAAGTCTCCGTATGCTGTACCCTCCTTCCGAACTTATTTGGTCGTAGGTTTGCTTGCCTACTATCCAATCTCGAAACCATATGAAACGATTCCCTTGGCTGACTCCCGGATTGCTCCTGGTAAATAGCAACCCGCATTCTCTGCACTTGAAACGTTGTTTGCCCAACTGTTTGCCCCAACGAATTACATGCAAACTTTGGCAACCCCAACACCTTGCCCTTCTTATTTTTGACATATTGAAAAAAGTTTATTGAAACGAAGTTCAATAAACTTTTCCATAAAGCAATGCCAATAAGGATTTCAGAAGATTTTACCAACTATTTTTATCCATTATACCATATTTTCGCCGCTTCTCCAAAACAATAAATATGATTACTCTTCAAAGCAATATCCATAACCAAGTCGAGTAACAATATTTTTCTCGTATGGCCCTATTTTCTTTCGAAGTCGTGTGATATTCACATCAACGGTTCTGTTCAATACACCTTCTTCGCCCGGCCAAATGCAGGATAGTATTTCTTCGCGCGAAAAAACACGGTTCCTGTTTTCTAAAAACAACTTCAAAATTTCAAATTCTTTTTTAGTGCATGCCACATCTTTGTGTTTCAACAGCACTTTCTTATTCGTTAAGTTCACTTCCAAGTCATCGTAAACAATGTCTGCTTTAACCTCAACCACTTCTTGTTCCATTCGTCGAAAAATTACTTTTATACGTGCTGCCATTTCCCTGATTGAAAACGGCTTGGAAATATAGTCATCGGCACCTAATGCAAAGCCAGTGAGTTTATCATTTTCACTGTCTTTAGCTGTAAGAAACACAATAGCTAGCTTAGCAGTCTTAGGGTTGTCACGGAGCATACGAGCCATTCTAAATCCAGATATTTCTCCCATCATTATATCCAGCAACAACAGGTTGTATTTAGTAAGATCTTTCTTAAGAGCTTCTTCAGCAGAATAGGCTACATCTACCTTATACCCTTCATTTTCGAGATTAAACTGAAGAATCTCGCATAGATCTTCTTCATCATCTACTACTAATATATTATATGAATTCATGCAATATTAAATTATTCTTTATTACAAAATAACACAATCAATATTACGTCATTATTATATCGGTATGAAAATAAGATTATAAGAGAATGGCAGGGACTACTTTGTATTTGCCAATAAAAAAAGTGGCAAACCAAGATTGGGTTTACCACTTTCTTTATTGTTTAGAAAGAGGATTAACGTTGTTCCAATTTTACCTGTAAAGATTCGAGATTATTAGTATCGATGTCAACAATTTGTTCTTTATATGAAATCAAACTTATTTTCAATTGACATTTTCCTCCACAAAGGTTTGATATGCTGAAATTACCATCTAAATCGGTGTACACTTTTTGTCCGTTTGCTGTGATACTTGCTCCAGCAAGTGTTTCTTGTGTCAGCTTATCGTAAACAATCCCTTTTAGTGTATTTGATTGTATGATTACCACTTCTGTTTTTACTTCGGGAGATACGCTATCTTTGGCCGAAGCGTTTACACTGAATAGGATAACAGAAACGAGCGTTATCAACATTACTTTTTTCATAATTGTATGTTTTTATTTGTTTGTAATCTGATTGTTCTTAATAACGATGCAAAGTAAAGGTTTTATTATTACAATGGCGTTACACACTGACTACAAAGAATATACAATAGTGTGAAGTTTCATGCTATTATCTAGTACTTCTTTTCCGAAATCAGTTTTCCCTTTTCGTCCCACATATACCAGGTTCCGGTTTTTCGACCGTTGTCGTAGTGCATTTCGTAGCGCATAATGCCAGAATCATCCCATACGAACCAGTTTCCATGTTTTTTGTTTTTAAGATATTCAGCTTCGGATATTAGCAGGCCAGCTTCGTTGTAGGTGCGCCAAAGTCCGTGGAATTCTCCGTTGCGGTAAGCGCGCACTTCATTGGGTTTACCGTTGGCAAAATAGACGATATAGGCACCTTCAGGCTTACCGTCCTTGATATTCATTTCCAATTTAAGGGCGCCGTTTTCGAAGTATTCCTTGTATTCGCCACTGTATAGCTTGGTTTGGGTTGCATCTGTAAAAAAGAGACCGTCGCTCTGGATGATTTTTCCTGTTTGTGCCGATAAGGCAGCAACGAAAAAAAGCAGTATTGGAATAATTAATTTTCGCATGATTTTCTATGTGTAAGTTTGATAATGCAAAGCTACCAAAAAATGACTCGTTGTAACCTGCTGGTTGGAAATTTAATATGTATTACAAAATCCGGCTTAGACACCAAAAAGAGAAGTTACGCTTTCGTAACTTCTCTCGGTTCACTATCTAATTTTCGAATCAGTAAAAAACGATTAATAAACAGTATTTTGTGGATCAAAGTTTGTCCAAGCTTCTTTAGTCCAGTCGGTTGTACCAAAAGCACCGATAAAAGTTGGAGTTTTATCAAAGAATGAATCCTGCAACTTTGCATGTGTATATGAAGCGCCACTCAACAATGGTGAGTTGGCAGCAGGTTTAAATGTTGCCGGGATAGCCGCTGTTCCTGTTTTTGTTGCGTCGTAGAATGAAGTGGCAATACCTGCACTGTCTTTTGCATTAGCAGCTATAACTGCAGTTGCATTCGAAGCTATGATTTTGTTCCCGAAGGCAGTTGTGTTATAGAAAGCCAACGCCTGTGCATCGGTTATGCCGGCGCCTTTTACTGCCGCTACTTTTGTGCCAATAAGCGCACAATTTTGAATACATAATGTCAATGAATCGTTTGCATTAGCATATGTAGATGTTCCGTCAAGCAATAAACCTGTGTTCCAGCCGGCAAAAACCGAGTTAAAAGCAGACAAAGAGCTGTTGCGGCGGATATGCATTCCTGCACCAAACATGGCACTGATATTCTTATCGGCAGGGGTTTTCCAAGAACCGATTAATGTAACGTTGCTAAATACGGCTTTTGTTTTAGGCTGGCCAACAGAACCGGAAGCATCATTATCCGATTCGAAACCATTCGAAGTAGATACATCGGCAACACGTGGATTGCGAACGCCAAGTGCAAATTGTACGTGACCGGAATAACCAAAATCGGTATCGTATTCATCGTCCAACCCACAATAAGCAATCAGGTATTTTGCGTTTACGTTACCACCAAACCATTCGTAAGAATCATCACCGCTGTATGAAACCTGAATGTGGTCGATAGTTGTTCCGCTACCTACTGCACAGAACGTCAAACCATTAATTTCATTGTCGGGTTGCAACGCAATACCAGCAAATTCTATACGGCAATATTGCATGGTACCTGAATTATCAGCTGGATTGGTACCACCTCCATAGTGAAGCGCTTTAGTCAAACCTTCAACAGTTGGATCTGTTTGGTTACAAGGTGCGTTTCCAACAAGGATAACTCCACCCCAATCGCCTGCAGCACGAAGTCCCGGTTCCATGCGCGAAGTAAATACGATTGGTGCTGTAGCAGTTCCCACTGCATTTATTTTTCCGCCTCGAGCAATAATTAATGTTCCCTTTGTAAGCTTGTCACCTTTGATAATGGTTCCCTCCTGAATGTTAATAGTCCCTGTGACGAAAATATTACCTTCTAATACATAAGTTGAATCCTTTACCAGATTACGAGTACCGGCTATGTCGGTTTTGATAATCACTTCTTTTGAAGTTGAAACCGGAGTTGGGTCATTTTTAGTTGTACACGATGTAATTGCCATAATTGTGCCTAACAGTACCACTGTAGAGTTTAAGAAAATCTTTTTCATTTGCTGAATAATTTTGTTTTAATTTATTTCTTTGTAAAATTATGCAGCAAAAGTAGATGCTGCATATTGCAGAACTATGCCAAAGCGATTATGATTATGTTTAATTGACATTAAGGTGTTGTTACGTGAATAGATAAAAGCGTGTGTTCGGTTATTTGCCTATTATTATCTCAAATGATAAAATTAGACAAAATCTCCGCCAAGCATAAAAGTAAGAATTGCAGCAGCTTTCATCCACTTGATTTTTTAATTCAACTCTTAATTCGCATGATTTATAAAGCATCCTCGATACTATTTCATAACTCCGAACATTAACCCGATGTCCTGTATTTCTCAATGTTTGTATGTGGGTTTCGAAAAAAGGCTTAACTTTGCCCTTCTTGGAAGGATTGAGGAAAGCTTGTTCGAACTGATTTTGTGTCGAGTCGATTTTGTTGCGGTCGAATTCATCAATGACATCTTTTGCTTTTAGAAACTGGCTGTTGATGTACGCATTGTTTTTCTCGTAATCTGGATTGACACGTTTGTCTTTCTTGAATTGAGAAAACTCTTCGTTCCATTGGTCGTGAACAGCAGAGAGATTTAAATTGATGGATTTTCTTACCCGGCCTTTAGTAATTCTCAAAACAATCGGGTGTTCACTACTCTTTAAAGTGGTGTTTCTGTAAAGGATAATTGAAATGTATTTCACACCTACATTACACTTTACGCTACACAAACATTACAACAAGATATTTGTAAATAATAGAGTTTATATGAAATAAGAAATTATATCTTTCAAATACAATGGATTGAATCAAAACACGAATTTGCGAAGATTTATTTGTAAACACGAAGGCACTAGTTGTTTTAAATACGGCTCTAATTTTGGGGACACGAAGTAAAAAACAAAAGTGTTTCTTCAATATCTTCTTTGCATACTGCATTGCAAATAAAACATTCATGTTTTATTGCCTTGTGCCCCTTGTGAAAAGTCCCTGAATGAATGTGTTCGATAGTTTTTTGTATCTTCGTGACTTTGTGTTCAATCGCTATAAATCAACCATGTAGTATTCTAATTTAAACAGCATTTAACATGAATAAAGATAACAACATACCAGACGAAAGTAACTTCAAGTCCCCCCAATCGGGGGGATTTAGGGGGGTCGTGGATCAAAAACTCTCCGAAGTCGAACGGATTAAAACCGACAGCAATTACCTCCGCGGCACTATCCGCGAAGGCCTCGCCGACCCGATTACTGCCAGCATCAGCCCCGACGACCAGCAACTGATAAAACTGCACGGCGCCTACCAGCAACAGGACCGCGACCTGGACGATGAACGCCGTAAACAAAAACTCGAACCTCTCTACAGTTTCCTCATCCGCATCCGTGTGCCGGGAGGAATCGCCACGGCCAAACAGTGGCTCGACATCGACACACTGGCGGATAAATATGGTAATCCCACCATCAAGCTGACCACGCGACAGGCTTTTGAACTCCACGGCGTTGTAAAGCGCAACCTGAAAGCCACCATCCAGGGAATCAACCAAACATTGCTCGACACGCTGGCCGCCTGCGGAGATGTAAACCGCAACGTGATGACTTCGGCCAACCCCTGGGAAACGGAAATACACCAGCAGGTCTACCTCGACGCCCTGGGACTGCACACCGAACTTTCGCCCAAAACCACAGCCTACCACGAAATATGGCTCGACGACGAACTGGTTGCAGGAGGCGAAAAAAAAGAAGACCACGAACCCCTTTACGGTAAAACATACCTCCCGCGCAAATTCAAGATTGCAGTGGCCATCCCCCCGCGGAACGATGTGGATGTGTATGCCAACGACCTGGGGTTCATTGCCATTGCCGAAAACGGGAAACTACTGGGATACAATATTGTGGCTGGTGGCGGTATGGGAATGACTTTCGGCGTTGAAACAACCTACCCCCGGCTTGCCGACCTCATCGGGTTTGTCGCACCTGCCAACATGCAGGAAGCCGCCAAGGCGGTGATTGCATGGCAGCGAGACAATGGCAACCGCTCCGACCGCAAGAATGCCCGCCTGAAATACACCATCGACCGCCTGGGGCTTGGCACTTTCAAAACTGCCATAAAAACAGCACTGGGCGATAAACTTGAACCATACCGGCCCTACAGTTTCAGCGCGAACGGCGACAATTACGGCTGGAAACAGGGCTATAACGGCAAATGGTACTACACGCTTTTTGTAGAAGGCGGCAAGGTGAAGGACACCGAAAAACTCCAGCTTAAGGCAGCGTTGAAAGACATTGCCAGTCAGCACAACGGCACTTTCATACTCACCGGCAACCAAAACCTGGTGATTGCCGATGTGGAAAGCCAGGAAAAAGACAAAATCGATGGGCTCCTCCTTAAATGGAAACTGGGCAACAATACCATTAGCGGCCTACGGCGCAACAGCCTGGCTTGCGTGGCATTGCCCGTGTGCGGGATGGCCTTTGCCGAAGCCGAACGCTACCTGCCTTCGCTTGTCGATAAAATCGAAGTGGAACTCCGCACATTGAATTTGATTGACGAGAACATTATCCTGCGCATGACTGGCTGCCCCAATGGCTGTGCGCGCCCGTACCTCGGTGAAATAGGGCTTGTGGGCAAATCGCCCGGCAAGTACAACCTCTACCTGGGTGCAGGCTTCACCGGCGACAGGCTGAACAAGCTCTACGCCGAACTGCTTTGCGAGGACGAAATTCTCGCCTCCCTGCGGCCCGTGTTGGCCGATTATGCCGCAAACAGGAACAACAACGAACGTTTTGGCGATT
>DATGXD010000224.1:0-5438 GCA_035299105.1 Paludibacter sp.
ATTGAAAGGTATTCAAGCTTTTCCGGATCCGTTTTGTTGAAATAGGGATTGACGGAAAATACTTGGTATCCCAGTTGGCGGAGGTGCGCAATTGCCGAAGCACTGAAACTTTTTTGATTGCGCGAAGCACCTGCCACAACAATGTTCCTGCAATTAAAAAAATCATCGATTTCTTTTCGTGTAAATTCTTTCATCTTGAATTATTTAGGTTTTTAAGCTGGCCGTTGGTCAGTCCGGCAATATTCATTAAGGGTGAATTGAAAGTGAATCACTGGTTACGGGCTTCGAAACAATTTCCACCCCCAGGAAAGTATAACTATGAATGGTGAAATACATTATTACAAAATCTTCTTTTTTTACCCTGTCGAAAATCTCCTTGTCAACTTCGTACCGGTGTCCATTGATTACCAGGTTCATTCTTAATACCGGACGAAGTTCCTGCTTCCAAAGCCGGGGGAATAAGTTCCCAAGAACCGGTATTGGAACCAAATCGCCGACATAATCGGTATAATCTTCCTTTTTCTGTATTTTCTCAAGGCGTGTGATTTTTATACCCGATTTTAAATCGTTATTTAATTTCCTGTTTGTCAGGAATAAACATAATAAGCTTAAAACAATGAAACCCAGATTTAGGCTTATAAGGAAAGTCCAGTTAGCAGGGCGGTTAACAACCAGATAAACCACGTCGACAAGTAACCCCAACGAAAGTATGCAGGTTGAAAACACAATGCCCATTCGTTTTTCTTCCTTGATGATTCTGATATCTTCTTCGGTAAGCTTCATGATGGCAAATGGCTGTAAAAGTAAGTAAATCAATTGGAAACGGTTCTTTTTGTTTGGTAGGCAATTTTATTTGCCGCTGTTAATTGGATGTGGTGTTTTGAATTTATTTTGGATTTGTTGTTAAGTATGAATAAATTTATTGCAGAATATTAAATTATGGTATATAAAAAACACGGATGCACCACCGAAAGTTTTGTTTTCCACCGATTATTTGTTGCAATTTCGCAACCCTGCGAAAAGATTCCCTGGAACGCATTGTACTGGGAATTATGTAATTATTTCCCAGTATTTTGTAACAGGAAATGGTACTGCCCTCAATACCTTTGAATTGCTGAATTGATATGGAAGGAATGGGGGAGGAATACCCGGAAATAATCAGGTTAAATGTTTTAAATTGTAAAAAATGAAATCACATGCAATAATAATAGCCGTATTGGTGATTGTATCGGTATCGTGTGCAGTCAGGAGCAATGTTGTTTCGCCGCGTAACCAGGCGTACCATGCCGAAGTGAATTTCCAGCTTTTTTATGATGAACTCAATCCTTATGGAGACTGGGTTGATTACCCGCCTTACGGATATGTCTGGATTCCCGATTTGAGGGGCGATTTTATGCCGTATTCTACCAACGGGTATTGGGTATACACCGATTATGGCTGGACTTGGGTTTCGGACTACCGTTGGGGCTGGGCGCCATTTCATTATGGGCGCTGGGGTCTTAACAATGACTTCGGGTGGTTCTGGGTACCCGGCAATGAATGGGGGCCTGCATGGGTGAACTGGCGCCAAAGCCGTGGATATTATGGTTGGTCGCCGTTGCAGCCGGGAATGTCCAACTATTCGGGTTTCAGGGTGCAAAACAATATAGCGGTCAATTATTGGGTTTTTGTACGCGAACGTGATTTGACACGTAAAAATATAGATAACTACCGTGTCGACAGGAATGAATACGACCACCTTATCCGCAACTCAACGGTTGTCAGGAACACATACCGCGATAATAACCGCCTGTCGACGTACGTTTCCGGACCCCGTAGGGCAGATATCCAACGCGCTACGGGCCAGGAGATCCGTCGGCTGAGAGTCAGTGAATCGGATCGGCCCGGCCAAGACCTGAATAAGGAAAGCCTTCGGATTTACAAGCCGCGTGTGGAAAGGGGGCACGGCACATCCCGGGGACCAGAAAAAGTAATAAGCCCGGCAGATGTAAGGCGCGGTAATACCAACAACCGCGACAGGCGGTTGGAAACCGACCAAGACATGAGGATGCCCGACAACCGGCCATACGACCCTGTAATGCCTGCTAGAGGAGGAGAGGACATGAACCGGCAGAATACCCAGCCCACACCTGCTCGTACTCCCGATAACCGGACGGATCCGGGCAGGAGGAATATTGACCAAAACAATCGGAATATTCCCAGGGAAAACAACCGGGAAACTGGAAATCCGCAAAACGTGGAGAAAAGCCGGCCTGCGCCCAACCAAACCCAGCCAAACAATAATCGGAATGTTCGGCCGCGGCAGGACGTCCGGGTTCCGAAGGTAAAACCGGACAAAAACCGCGACATTATCCAACCGCGCGACCAGACGAAGCCCAAGCAACAACCTTTGCAACTGAACAAGCAGAAGCCTGCGGATGTTCGCCAAAACAACCAGCCGGGCAAACCATCGGGAAACCGTCAGCCATTGAAAAACAGCAACCGGAACACGAAGGAGGAACAGCCCCGGAAACAGGTAAAACAAGATGATGATAAGCGTTGAAACTTGACAGGCATTGGTTTTGGAAGCTATTTCGAGGCATGCCTTAGAAGATATCTGGTTACGGGGTTGTTTTTCTGTTCGGAATATGAATGTGTATTGTTAAATAAATGGTCGTCGGATTGAATTCCTCACCAAAAAAACTATTTCGAATTCGAACGTGTTTTAATGGATATTACCGGAATATCTTAATCGATTAAACCACGAAACGATGAAGCTATATGTAAAATACATGGTAAGCAGCCGTTGCATAATGGTTGTGAAAGAATCGCTGGCTAAATTGGGATTGCATTGGAACTCGGTGGGTTTGGGGGAAGTGGATATTGTGGAGGATTTGACCGAAGGATCCAGGCAGGAATTGAAGGATCTGTTGCAAGCTTATGGGCTCGAACTGATGGACGATAAAAAATCGGTGCTGATTGGTAAAATTAAAAAAGAGATAATTGAAATGGTCCATTATTCCGATGAGATGATTAAAATTAATTTTTCGGATTACCTGAGTGACAAGCTGCATCACGATTACACATACCTGGCTAACTTGTTCTCTGAAGAACAGGGGATTACAATAGAACATTTTATTATTTCGCATAAGATAGAACGGATAAAGGAATTGATAATTTATGATGAACTGAATATCACTGAAATTGCATGGAAAATGAATTACAGCAGCGTGGCCCACTTGTCGAACCAGTTTAAAAAAATGACCGGACTGTCTCCTTCGCATTTTAAAAAATCGGTTGACAGGCACAGGAATCCGATTGACGAGATTGGGCGTGTCAAGTGAACTGGTGCGGGATTGCAAACATCTTTCGATATTTGCCTGTTGAAAATAACAAGGTTCAGGGCTTTGCCATTGGAATCTTGTTATTTTTTTCTGTACACCATCCAATGTTTGGGTTGTTTGGCATGTACATTAAATATTTATTCGTTTTTCTTTCAAAAAGTTCAACACTTTTATTACTTTTGTTATTCGCATAGTGAAAAACAATGTACAACGCCTTTGAGCCACATGTGGGCTGCGATTGTTTTTGTACACAGTGGAAATCAGCCCCAATGAATACGCCTAATATAAAAAAACTCTATTTTAAAGATACTTCGTTTGCTAACCTCATGAAGCACCGCATTTACAATGTGTTGCTGTATGCGAGCAAATACGATGCTTTTGTGCTGGAAGAAGATGGGCGTATCGATGAGCAGATTTTTAACGAATATACTTCCCTGAACTTGCGGTATCCACCCCGTTTCACCCTGGTTTCGGCCGAAGCCGAAGCCAGCTCGCTGCTGAAGGAGCGCTCGTTCGAGCTTATAATATCCATGCCCAGCGGCGATAGTATCAACCCGTTTGAATGGGCAAAAAAAGTGAAGGTCCAATTTCCCGATATCCCGATTGTTGTGCTGACTCCCTTTTCAAAGTCGGTGTCACGCCGTATTTCCAATGAGGACCTGAGCGCCATCGATTATGTTTTCAGCTGGTTGGGCAATTCCGATATTTTACTGGCTATCATCAAGCTTATCGAAGACCGGATGAATGTGGAGGAAGATGTACGGTCGGTGGATGTGCAGGTCATTTTGTTTGTCGAGGATTCCATCCACTTTTATTCGGCCATAGTCCCGCACTTGTACAAGTACGTGTTCAAGCAGTCGCGTTCGTTTATGACCGAGGCTCTGAACGAGCATGAGCAAATGTTGCGGATGCGCGGGCGGCCTAAAATCCTGCTGGCGCGTTCGTACGAGGAAGGTTTGGCTATTTATAGAAAATACAAGGACAACATGCTCGGCGTAATTACCGATGTGAGTTTTCCACAGGCAGGGGTAAGAAACAAACAGGCTGGCATTAACCTATGTGCCGAAATCAGGAATTCCGACAAGCACATACCGTTGATTATCCAGTCGAGCGACCCGGGAAACAAGGAGGCTGCTGACAACCTCAAGGCAGCGTTCCTGGACAAGAATTCGAAAACATTGATGCTTGAACTCCGGGAAAAGATTACCGAAAACTTTGGTTTTGGCGACTTTGTTTTCCTGAATCCAACCACGGGCGAAGAGGAGGCACGGGTCGAAAATCTCCGGGGCTTGCAGGATATCTTGTTTAAAATCAGCGACGAGTCGTTGCTTTACCATGTTTCGCGCAATAATATTTCCCGCTGGTTGTATTCCCGTGCCATGTTCCCGTTGGCCGAATTCCTGAAAAACATCAGTGTCGATAATTTTCCAACCGTCGACCTGGATAAGGTTCGCCAAATTATTTTTGATGCCATTGTGAATTACCGGAAAGTTAAGAACCGTGGTGTTGTGGCTGTTTTCCAGCGGGAAAGATTCGACCAGTATTCCAATTTTGCCCGTATCGGTGATGGTTCCCTGGGTGGAAAAGGGCGTGGCCTTGCGTTTATCGATGCCATGATCAAGCGCAACGACACTTTTGAAAGTTTTGGCAATACACAAATCACCATTCCAAAAACCGTGGTGTTGTGTACCGATATTTTCACCGAGTTCATGGAAACAAACCAGTTGTATCCCATAGCTTTGTCCGATAGGGATGACGCCGAAATCCTGGAACGTTTCCTCCATGCGCGTATCCCGAAGCGTTTGCTGGCCGACCTCTATGCTTTTCTGGGCGCTATCAGTTCGCCCATTGCCGTGCGTTCTTCCAGTTTGCTCGAAGATTCACATTACCAGCCTTTTGCCGGGATTTATTCAACCTATATGGTTCCCTGTAATGGCAAAAGCCGCACCCACATGTTGTCCATGGTTTCGGAAGCAATCAAGGCGGTGTATGCTTCGGTTTTTTACCGCGACAGCAAGGCCTACATGACGGCAACCAAGAATGTTATTGATGAAGAAAAAATGGCTATCGTCCTGCAGGAAATTTGCGGGAATGCGTATGGAAGCCGTTTTTACC
>DATGXD010000225.1:0-7790 GCA_035299105.1 Paludibacter sp.
ACGCTAAGTCTTTTGACGGATATAAAAACAGAATTCTATCTAAAATAACCTCACTTACGGTTATTCAAATGATAAATAAATTATTAAACAGAAATATCAACAATATAAAATCACTTGTAGTTTAAATGCACTACGGGTTAATATTCAATAACTTCAAAACGGCCGGGGCATATTTTCCAGGGTATTTTTTGCAGTGCGAAAAGAATTATTCAATACTTTTGTGATGGGATTGCATTTTGATAACAAATTTACCGGGCTATTCCCAGGTGAAGCCACAGAAGCATTAAAATCAACAACATATATCGTAACTTCCAAAAAAGCAGAAATGAAAAGCATCAAGAACCTTCTTTTCCTATTTTTGATTATCAGCCTGGAACTTTCGGCTGCAACCGAACAGCGTTCACAAGACTTTAACCGCAACTGGAAATTCGCCTTGGCCGACAGCACCCTGAATGCCTCGGCACCGGCATTCGACGACAGCGGCTGGCGAACCCTCAACTTGCCCCACGACTGGAGCATCGAATCGGATTTCGGCAAGGATTTCCCGGCTTCACCGGGCGGCGGAGCACTTCCAGGCGGAATTGGCTGGTACCGCAAATCCTTCAGCCTGGAAAAACCCAAAGTATTGAAACCGAAAAGGTTATTTATCGAGTTCGATGGCGTTTACCGCAACAGCGAAGTGTGGATAAACGGTTCATACCTCGGGAAACGCCCCAATGGTTACATATCGTTCAGCTACGACATCACGCCCTATATCCATTTTGGGGGAAACAATGTGGTTGCCGTGAAGGTAGACAATTCGAAGCAACCCAACTCACGCTGGTACTCGGGCTCGGGAATTTACCGGAATGTCCGCCTGGTAAGCACAAACCCGGTTTTTGTGGATAACAATGGAACCTATGTGACCACTCCCCACATTACCGCCGACAGCGCCGAAGTTTCTATCCAGACCACCGTGCGCAACACCATGAAAATGGCCCAGTCGGTGGGAGTAGAACAAACGATTTATGATGCCGCCGGAAACGTGGTGGCAAAAACCAAGGGTTCGCTCATGGTGAATACCGGTGGCGCAAACCAATACTACCAGAAATTGATGGTTCCCAAACCGGTGTTGTGGAATCTTGAAAATCCTTACTTGTACAAGCTTGTTACGAAACTTGATGTGTTCGGCATTCAGAACGACCTGTACGAAACAAGCCTTGGTATCCGTTCGCTTAACTTTGATGTCCAAAAAGGGTTTTTCCTGAACGGGAAGCCGGTGAAGATAAACGGCGTTTGCAACCACCACGACTTGGGTGCATTGGGGGCCGCTGTGAATACTCGGGCATTGGAACGCCAACTCGAAATAATGAAAAACATGGGTGTGAACGCCATCCGCACATCGCACAACCCGCCTGCGCCCGAACTGCTCGATTTGTGCGACCGCATGGGTTTGCTGGTGATGGACGAGGCCTTCGACATTTGGAAAAAGAAAAAATCCAAATACGACTATTCTGCCGATTTCGACCAATGGCACGAACGTGATTTGAAGGACCAGATTACCCGGGACCGCAACCACCCATCCGTGTTCATTTGGAGTATTGGCAACGAAGTAGGCGAGCAATGGGGTGATACCCCCGCCGAGGATGTGGACCTGCAAACAGCCAATATCGCATTGAACAATAAGAAGGTGAATGAAACCGAGGATGTGAAACTCGGCCAATCCGGGAAAAATGCCTTGCTCACCAGGCATTTGGCCGACATTGCGAAATCGCTTGACCCCGCCCGGCCTGTTACCGCCGCATGCAACGGCACGCAGGATAACAACCCCTTATTCAAGTCGGGAGCGTTGGATTTGATCGGGTTCAACTACCACGAAAAAGAATTTGCAGGCATCACCAGCCGCTACCCGAAGACTCCGTTTATCGTGACCGAATCGGTTTCGGCCTTGCAAACCCGGGGCTTTTACATGATGCCGTCCGACAGTATGTTCCTCTGGCCCGAAAGCTGGGACAAGCCGTTCGACCGTCCGGTACACGAATGCTCGGCCTACGACAACTGCCATGCCCCCTGGGGTTCGACACACGAGGAGACATGGAGAATAGTGAAAAAACATCCGCACGTTTCGGGTCAATTCATTTGGACAGGATTCGATTACCTGGGCGAACCAACCCCCTTTTGGTGGCCATCGCGCAGTTCGTTTTTCGGCATTGTAGACCTGGCAGGTTTCCCCAAAGATGTTTACTACATGTACCAGAGCGAATGGGCCGACAAGGATGTGCTGCATGTTTTCCCGCACTGGAACTGGACGAAAGGGCAAACGGTGGATGTGTGGGCGTATTACAACCACGCCGACGAAGTGGAATTGTTCCTCAATGGGGTATCGCTCGGTAAACGCACCAAACAAGGCGATGACCTCCATGTAATGTGGCGTGTTCCATACGAACCCGGAACATTAAAAGCCGTTTCGCGCAAGAATGGCAAGGAAGTGCTGGTTCGTGAAACCATGACAGCGGGTGAGCCTGCAAGCATACGCCTGACCCCCGACCGCCCGGCAATTAAAGCCGATGGCAACGACCTTTCGTTCGTGACAGTGGAATTGCTCGACAAGGACGGGAATGTTTGCCCGTTGGCCAACCGGTTGGTTAAATTCACGATAGAAGGCGAAGGAAGCATTGCCGGAACCGACAACGGCGACCAGAACGACCACGTCTCGCTGAAAAAGCCCGAGCGCCACTTGTTTTACGGCAAATGCCTGGCTATAGTCCAGAGTGGCAGCACGCCGGGTGCAATTACCCTGAAAGCCAGTGTGGAAGGTTTGCCTGTACAGGCGGTGAAGATTGTGAAGAAATAATAAGAATCAAAATAATCAGTTGTTCGCCCCAAGCGAAACCCTAACACAACACCTGCCTGGCTGACAGGGATATCTTATCCCTGTCAGCCAGGCAGGTTCAAAACGGCTTTTTGGGCATCCCCTTATTGTTGAACCTGTAGCCAAGGGTCCATTCCACAAAGTCGGCATGCATGGAATAGTCCCTTAAGGTGATTCCGGCAAAAATATTATCTGTCACCATGTATTTCAGGGTAATGCGTTGGTGGAAAGTGGGCGATAAGTTTCTGGAAGCTTTCCGGAAAATGTAAAAGGCGGGTTGCAGCATGACCGAAACCTTATCGAGGCAAAGTTCATACGAAGGGTAAATACTTAATTGAAGCTGGTCAACGAACAATCCATCAATGTCTTCTATTTCATTGTTGTCGACTTTCACCTGTGCGTTAACAGATTCATTGAAGTCGAAAGTCATGCCTACCCCGATTTTCGAAAAATGGCTGATTTGCCTGCTGTAAAGCCCTGAAATTCCATAAACCGGGAAGAATACCCCCTCGTATTTTTCTTTGATGTTTACATCCACAGAATCGAAAATAATATTTTTCATGGCAGCAAAGGCAGAAACCGTCCATTCATTGCGGGGGTCGAATTTCGGTTTCGGTTGGCGGATAAAACGGGGGCGCTCGTAGAAATTATATTTTACCCCGACCTTCGGCGCAACGGCATTGAGCCCGAAATTCGGCAGCTTGATGGCCCCGTTGGAGTAGTGCGAGAAATTGGCCCCGGCCACCACGTCGATGTTCCGGGTTAATCCGTACGACACATTCAATCCCGCCTCGCTCATGAAGGCCTGGCCGGCACCAATGGCCACATTGTATTGGTTGGTTACCGGGTTGAACGACCGCCAGTTGAAGGTGAGGCCGAACCCCAGTTCACAGTTCAATGCGAACCTGTCCAACCTCGCAAGCGGGATATCCATAAACCCATAAGCCGCTATGGGGATTCCTATCTCTTTGATATCGAAGAAGTCCAATGCCTTCAGGCCAACTCCCCACGAAGGGTAGTTGAGCAGCCTTTCCCACAAATGGTTTCCGGTGGTTTGGGTCGACAGTTTGAGCGACAGGACCTGGAAATCGTCTATCACCACCGAATGGGTATTGCTTCCCCTGACAAACACGTTGGTTGGCATCACATACCCGCTTTGGTAAGCCACCGTGAGCGACAGGTTCTTTTTATGCCAATGCAGATGGACATCCGAACTGTCGGGCTGGGCGTTCAACAAAAGGCAAAAGGCCTGGGAAAGTAAAAAGATAAAAGAGAAGGTGTTGATTTTATTCATTTTTCAGTCTAAACGAGAGTCTTTTAAATGTTTGAACCGGCAAAGGTATGAATAATAATTGCTTCTAAGGAGATTTCATGCATTCCACAAGCAATCAATGGGTGGAAAAAATTCATTTTGGTAGATAAATCCAACTTAATCCATGTATATTCATGTAGTTTTGTTGCAGCGCTCAACTAATATGGCTTATTTTGCATTCCATCATCTAAATCCATTCACAGCAAAATGAAAACTTTCCATCTTCCAATTGCAATATTGCTCTTTTGCCTCGGGCTTGGTTCTGCCAATGCACAGGTACACTGGGAATCGATTGTCATCGAGTCGGACACCTGGAAGTACCTTGCTGCCACCTCAGAGCCTGCCCCGGACTGGAACCAGCCGGGTTTTGGCGATGCGGCCTGGAAGTCGGGAGCGGGGGGCATTGGCTACGGCGACAACGATGATGCAACCGCGGTTTCGGCCTGTAATTCGCTATACCTGCGCACGCAGTTTTCATTGCCCGACGTGAGCCTTGTAAAAGACTTGTTGCTCGATATCGACTACGACGATGCCTTTGTGCTGTATATCAACGGGGTGGAATGCGCGCGATCATCGAATATCACAGCCGCCGCCCCGGCTTATAATTCATCACTTTCGGTAGACCACGAGGCGAGGATGTATTCCGGCGGAAGCCCCGAGCGGTTCCAGCTGAAAACTTCCTCGCTGGTCAAAGGAACCAATGTAGTTGCGGTGCAGGTGTTGAACCAAAGCATCGGTTCGAGCGATTTGTCGGCAAGGGTTTTCGTTCAGGCAAAAATCAATTACGCCACCACCTTGTACCACGAAACCCCATCGTGGTTTGCCGCCCCGGTGGTGGGCGAATCGAACCTGCCACTTGTTTTCATTTCCACAAACGGGCAGTCAATTCTCCAAAACACCAAGATTACCGCCGACATGAGGGTGCTGAACAGCCCTACCGGGATAAACTATTCGAACGACTCGGTGTATGAATACAACAATAAAATCGGTATCGAAGTCCGTGGAAACACTTCTGCAACATACTCCAAAAAAAGTTTCACGGTCGAAACCCGCAATCCCGACGGGTCGAGCCTGAGTGTAGGCCTGATGGGGCTGCCGAAGGAAAACGACTGGGTGTTCCATGGCCCTTACCCCGACAAGTCGCTCATGCGGAACGCGTTGGCTTACCACCTGGGAAACCTCACAGGGAAATGGTCGCCACGAACCCATTTCTTCGAATTGTATATAGACAATGTCTACAACGGGGTTTACACATTGGTCGAAAAAATAAAAATCGACAAAAACCGGTTGGATTTGGCCAAGCTCACCCCAAGCGACACCCTTGGCGACCAGCTTACGGGTGGCTATGTCATGAAACTCGACCGCCCCGAAGCAACCGACGTGGAAGGAACAGATTATTGGATTTCGCCCTACAAGGCGCCTACATCCCAACAGCAGAGCGAATACTTCCTGTTCCATTACCCCAAAGGCGACAAATTAACAGCATCCCAACGTGCTTATATCAAAAACCACATCACGGCCTTCGAAGATGCCATGTACAGCGACAGCTACGCCGACCGGGCGGCCGGTTATTACCCCTATGTCGACTTGCAGTCGTTTGTGGATTATTACATCATCACCGAACTTTCACGCAACCTGGATGGATACCGCATCAGCACCTTCATGTACAAGGACAAGGATTCGAAAGGCGGGAAACTGACCATGGGGCCGTTCTGGGACTATGATATCAGCTTTGGGAATGCCAACTTCTTCTCGGCCGGAAACACCGAAGGATGGGTTGTCGATGGAATGGGCGAAGGCGACTGGTACTCCATGCCATTCTGGTGGCAGAAATTCAGGCTCGACCCTTATTTCAACTCCTTGCTGAAGCAACGTTGGAATAGCTTGAAGGCAAACTGTATCAACACTACTTTCCTGAATGCATTCATCGATTCGTGTGCTTACGACTTGCGGGATGCCCAGGTCCGGAATTTCTCGAAATGGGATATCCTGAATTCCTACGTTTGGCCCAACAACTACGTGGGCGGCTCGTATGCCAACGAACTGGCCTACCTGAAAAACTGGCTGCGCGACCGCATCACCTGGATGGATGGACAGATTCAGCCTATTCCCGATATCACAGGGCTTGTTGGGAAAGCAGATGGCCGGATAATTGACTTGGCAACATACCCGAACCCTTTTACCAATGCAGTGAATTTCAAGTATTACCTGCCACATGGTGGCAAAGTGGAAATCACCATCAACGACATGCTGGGCAGGCAAGTGTTCCATTGCAGCGAAACAGCAGGCCCCGGAATAAACACCCTCCCGGTTGCTATCGGCAATGGCAACCCTTCAAGCTTTTACATTTACCAGGTACTTGTGGATGGAAAGCCATATTCCACGGGCAAATTGCTAAGGCAGTAGCCGGGAAAAACCGGAACAGGCCGTTGATTCCGTGCATTTCGTTTACCGAACGATTTGCACGGATTTTTTTATGGCATGGCTTAACGTTCTGTCTCCAAACAATTTATAAAAACAGTTTGTTGTAAATGTAAAAACCGGACTGTGTCTTTTTGTGTTGCCCAAGGAAAAATCCTGGCAGCCCGAAATGTGCCACCGCCGAAAGCGCCTGAGTGCATCCCCACCGGACAAGTCCAGTAATCAGTGTAAATAAACCTTTACTAAAACAGACAGCTATGAAAAAAAATATACTTTTTGCAGCGTTTTGCTTCCTGGCAGGAACGGCAAACGCCCAATTCACTTTCTTCGACCCGAATTTGAATATTCAGTTTGCCGATATTGTGGCTGTTGACATCGACAATGATGGCGACCTGGATGTAGTTGCGAGCGGCGAAACCCGAACTTCACCGGCTCCGGCAAGCGCTATTTTTATCAATAATGGCGGGACTTTCAGCAAGCAGACCGCGGCCAATGTTATCGTGCCGGGGCATTTTGCCGATATTAAATTCGGCGACCTGGATGGAGATGGCGACCTGGATGTGATCTTCAACGGGGACAGCAACGGCGCATTGGGCCGCGGCATTGCCCTGAACAACGGGAGCGGTGTGTTTACCCGTTCGAGCCTCGATGTGACCAATGCCACCATTTCCTGCGGGTTTGCCGATTTGGACAACGATGCCTTGTTGGATTATTATGCGTTCGGGAACGGACCCGATAACCAGGGTACCCTCTTCCTCCAGAACGATAATGGCAGTTTCTTTGTCGACAGGTCCTCGTTTGCCAACCTGAACCTGAATAGCCCCGATGTTTCCGTCCTTGACTTCAACCGCGACGGGTATCCCGATTTGTTTATTCTGGCTACCGACAATGCCGGAGCCCGTTATTCGGCTGTTTGGGTCAACGATGGATTTGGAAGGTTCAGCGCCATTCCCCAGCCGAACCTGGTCCGCAAAGGACAGGGGACTGCAACCTGGGGCGATGTGGATGGCGATGGATGGCTCGACTTGCTGCTGAACGGCGATGGGGGTACCGACAACGAGGCCAGTTCCGACATCTACCGCTTGTACCGCAACAACAACGGGATCCTGGAATCCAAGGCAACTTTCAGCGATTTCAGGCAGATCAATGTGGGCGATGGCTCGCGGATGGTGGATTGGGACAACGATGGAGACCTGGATATTCTCC
>DATGXD010000226.1:0-3355 GCA_035299105.1 Paludibacter sp.
CCAGGATCATCGACGATATTTGCTGTGCCAACCGCATGCATTCCTCCAGGTTGCTGTCAACCAGCGAGTTGTTGTAGGTCGGGAAATCGGCTAAGTGGACTGATTCGCAGGTGTCTTTGCCGGTGGCAGCATTCAGGTCGAGGAACAGTTTGTCGGCGAAGAATGGTGCAAGCGGGGCCATGAGGCGCGATACTGTTTCGAGGCAAGTGTACAAGGTCTGGTAGGCCGAAATTTTGTCTTCGTTGTTTTCGCCTCCCCAATACCGTTTCCGGTTTAACCTGACATACCAGTTGCTGAGGTTCTCGCCCACGAAATCCGATATGGCACGTCCTGCACGGGTAGGTTCGTAAGTTTCGTAATATTCAGTCACTTCTTTCACCAATGTGTTCAACAAGGAAATGATCCAGCGGTCGATTTCGGGCCTTTTTTCCATTGGCATTTCGGCTTCGGTGTAACTGAACTGATCCACATTGGCATACAATGCAAAGAATGAATAGGTGTTGTACAATGTCCCGAAGAATTTGCGCCGGACTTCCTCCACGCCTTCCACGTCGAATTTCAGGTTGTCCCAAGGCGAAGCGTTGGTCATCATGTACCAGCGCAAGGGGTCCGAACCGAATTTTTCAATGGTCGAGAACGGGTCGACACCATTACCAAGCCGTTTCGACATCTTATTGCCGTTTTTGTCGAGTACCAATCCGTTGGAAATCACATTTTTGAATGCAACGGAACCTTTAACCATGGTGCTGATGGCATGCAGGGTGAAAAACCAGCCGCGTGTCTGGTCGACTCCTTCGGAAATGAAGTCGGCGGGAAAACCCCCGTTTTCAATTTGCGAAGTCCCTTCGAAAGGATAATGAACTTGGGCGTAAGGCATGGCCCCCGAATCGAACCACACATCGATCAGGTCGAGTTCGCGTTTCATTGGTTTTCCCGATTTTGAAACCAGTATTATCCCATCGACATACGGGCGGTGCAGGTCGATGTTTTCCACGGCATAATTTTCTGCCGTATAAACGCCAACCTTGAAGTTTCTGTACGGGTTTTCGGTCATAAATCCGGCGTCTATCGATTTCCCGATTTCGCGCATGAGTTCCTCGACCGAACCAATGCAGATTTCCTCGGTTCCATCCTCGGTTCGCCAAATTGGTAGTGGTGTGCCCCAGTAGCGGCTGCGGCTCAGGTTCCAGTCCTGCAGGTTTTCGAGCCATTTCCCGAAACGTCCGGTGCCGGTTGATGCCGGTTTCCAGTTGATTGTTTCGTTAAGCGCCATCATTTCCTCGCGGCAGGCCGTGGTTTTCACAAACCAGCTATCCAAAGGATAATATAATACGGGTTTGTCGGTCCGCCAGCAGTGCGGGTATGTGTGGGTGTGCTTTTCGATTTTGTACGCCAGTCCTTGTTGTTTCAGCATGACGCAAATATCGATATCAAGGGTATTGCTGTCATCGGTAAGGGTGGAGTCGTAAGCATTTTTTACATAACGTCCGGCAAACTCGCTGTATAAATCCACATTTACATTGGACGAGACAAACTCGCTGCCCAGGTCTTCGAGTTTGAAGAATTTCCCGGTTTTGTCAACCATTGGCTGGCGGTTGCCATCCTTGTCGACCAGCAGCATGGGAGGCACGCCGTTTTGCTTTGCAACGCGGTCGTCGTCGGCGCCAAAAGTAGGGGCGATATGGACAATCCCGGTTCCGTCTTCGGTGGTTACGAAGTCGCCGCAAATCACCCTGAAAGCCCCGCTGCCCGGATTAACCCAAGGTATCAGTTGTTCGTACGGCATGCCCTCGAGGTCGGACCCTTTCATTCGGGAAAGGATTTCGTATTCGTTTTTCCCCAGGACACTTCCAAGCAAGGCTTCGGCCAATATCAGGTTGCACGCTTCCTTTGTGTATGGGTTCGTTGTTTTTATTTTTACATATTCGATGGTTGGACCGACACAGAGGGCAGTGTTTGATGGTAAAGTCCATGGAGTGGTTGTCCAGGCCAGGAAATAAGTGTTTATTTCGTTTTTCAGTTTGAATTGGGCCACGCAGGTTGTGTCCTTCACGTCGCGGTAGCAACCAGGCTGGTTCAGCTCGTGTGTGCTAAGTCCGGTTCCGGCAGCGGGCGAGTAAGGTTGTATGGTGTAGCCTTTGTATAGTAAGTTCTTGTTGTACAGTTGTTTAAGTAGCCACCACAAGGTTTCGATATAGCGGTTGTCGTAGGTGATGTAAGGGTCGTTCATATCCACCCAATAGCCCATGCGGGTTGTGAGGTCTTCCCATTCCTTTGTATATTTCAGCACATCGTGGCGGCAGGCGGCATTGTATTCTTCCACGCTGATGGTTTTCCCGATATCTTCTTTTGTAATGCCCAGCGCTTTTTCCACGCCCAGCTCTACGGGGAGTCCATGGGTATCCCAGCCTGCTTTCCGTTTCACTTGGAAGCCTTGCATGGTTTTGTAACGGCAAAAAACGTCCTTGATAGTCCGCGCCATCACATGGTGGATTCCGGGGAGGCCGTTTGCCGAGGGTGGGCCTTCGTAAAATACAAAAGAAGGTTTACCTTCGCGGCTGCGAACGCTTTTGTGGAAAATATCAAGTTCGCTCCAGCGTGTAAGCATTTCCTTGTTTACATCAGACAGGTTCAGCCCTGAATATTCTTTGAATTTTTGTTTCATGGATAGTGTTTGCCAATACAATATTATTTGTTCCTGGTGATTCCGTTGGCTGGAATACAGCCGGTTAATCAGGGGTGCAAAATTACAAAAAATAAATGAGAATGGAAATAAGCGGTGTGGTCATATTTGTTGGAAATGCAGTGCCCGAAACCACCACGGCTTGCGTAATACCAACTCCCTTGGTTGCTGGCAGCCAGTCCAATGAATGGGTTTTGATTTGTTTTTTCATTTACCTTGTGACTTGTCGTCCCTAACATGTTTGATGGTGTCTTTTTCTGCTGAGGGTTCCGGGAGATTGGCCTTTGCCACCCCAATGCGTTGTGAAGTGTAAATGCCTGTATGTCCGCTGAAGTAATAGGCTACAAAACAAGCAACAGCATAATAAACCACATGTTCCCCTCCGAATAGTTCGATACCCATGATGGTGCAAGCCAACGGTGTGTTGGTGGCTCCTGCAAAGACTGCGATAAAACCAAGCCCGGCGAACAGGTCTACCGGCATGCCGGTGTGCATGGCAATGGTGTTACCCAGTGTTGCTCCAATGAAAAATAAAGGGGTTACTTCTCCTCCTTTGAAGCCGGTACTCAAGGTGATAACGGTGAATACGATTTTCCAGAACCAACCGAGGTTGTCGACCCCACCTGCTTTGAAAGCATTTATCAGGCAATTCCCGGTTCCGCTTGCTGTTGT